>JBGSME010001096.1:0-16249 GCA_041740335.1 Bryobacteraceae bacterium
TACGCCGCCCAGCAAACCACCATCGGACCGATAGATTCCCATGCCTTAAAAATCCCCGCCCGCAGGGCGGAATCTTTCACTCTTCGAAAACGCTTCGGCTCCACTTACCGGGCGGCCAACACAACCGGCAGAGTATCGAACCGGTCGCTCTCGTGGCGCGATCCATTGCGAACAGGCTGAGTCTTCGCCGATGGATCGAGGCTCAGGACATCCTTTGTCCTGTCCTGCTGCCGAGTAGCGTTGGTGACAATGGCTTTTTCGAGAGACTGATCTGTACGTCCTGGCCCGGCTCCCCAAGCTTCAGGAGGATCGTGCGGAGATTCTCGGCTCCTCGCGTGACGCTGGTGGCATATCCCTTCGAAGACCAGTGGCTGCAGTGCTTCCGGCAGAAAGACCGCAACAGTCACGGTGTACCCGGACTGACGTCCCTTGAGAAGTCCCGCCTGCTCGGACTGTCGGGCGAGGCCTCCTGGCCCGCCGATCCCGGGCCTCCTGCCACATCCGCTGCGCCTCAATCCGTCACCGCCAACCCACAGATCGATCTAGAAGAGCGGATGACCCGGAAGGGGATGATACCGGCGGCGGCAACCGGGGAGGAAACGACGCCGGCCAGACTCGTCAGTTTCGCAGGTGATGCGTACGCGTTCCTGACTTCCACCTTTCGAATGCCTGTCATTACGGACTTGGTGTCGGGTGCCGCCGGAGAGAACTTCAAGGCGCCGCGCCTTCGGCTCGCCGAACTGAAGACGGGAGATGTTCTGGTCTTTCGCGAAAGGGGCAGCAAGGAAGTAATTCAGACACTGGCTGACGCCCAGATCGGACCCCAGGCAGCGATGATTCGGGCGCAGGCGGCCCGCTGGCACGTGGCATTGCGCCGGTCAGGGCATGATGAGGTGACACTGCTTCGGGAACTGGAGCAGGTCAAATGTCCGCGCACTCTCCAGACTGTCCGGGGATGGCTTGCCGATGATTCCATGATCGGTCCGCAGACGAAAGCCGACCTGGAAGCAATTGCCTACGCGGTCGGAGACCAGCAGCTTCTGGACGACGTCCCGTCGATCTGGGCTGCGATTCACCTTCTGCGCGGGGAACATCTGAAGGCAGGAATGAGTCTCTCCCGGATTCTTCTCGAAAAGCTGCCGCAGCGACTGGAGGAGCTGCAGGAAGGCAGAACCCGTATCGAGATTGATAACGCGACTAGTGCCTGGATCGTTCAGGTGGAAAATATCGCTGACACCGAAGAATTGCGCCCGCGATCCTTCGTCAACGCTCTCCTGTGGGATACGGAAGACCTCGCCTGAGGATCATTTATGGCACGAATGATACCGCCACACTGGCACGACAACACGCCACGCAGCGAGCAGCGGGTCTTCAACCTGCTCAGAAATGATCCGGCAACCGAGGACTGGGTGGTCCTTCATTCACTCAATCTCAAGCAGTCGGGTACTCAGCCCTACGGCGAAGTCGATTTCGTCGCTCTCATTCCAGGAGCAGGGGTCCTGTGCCTTGAAGTCAAGGGCGGCCGCGTAGCATGCAAAGATGGCGCATGGACAACGACGGATGCATCAGGAGCCACCTTTGCGCTCAAGCGCAGTCCGTTCAGCCAGGCCCAGGACGGCATGCACGAGGTTCGCAAATCTCTTGAAGAACGCCTTGCCCGCATACCGGAATTCTACAAAGTGCCGTTTGGATACGCCGTGGTCTTTACCGATATCGAGGCTCCGCCTCCGGGCATCGGCATCGAACCATGGGAGGTTATCGATCACCATGGCCTGAATGCAGGCATTGGGTCACTGCTTCTTCGGGCAGCGAAACAGCAACGCGCAAGGCATCATATACACTCCAAGCCCGCCGAGCCGCAGCTGCCACTCGTGCGCAAGATGAGGGACGCCCTCCGTCCCGACTTCGAAAGGATCGTCGCACGCGGCACCGTCGTTGGCGATTCAGAACGGCGTCTGCTGCGGCTAACCGAAGAGCAATACGATCTGCTCGATCTTCTGGGCGGCAATCCCCGCTGCCTGTTTGAGGGCGCAGCCGGGACCGGCAAAACGCTTCTTGCCCTGGAATTCGCAAGGCGATGTGCATCTGCCGGGGACAGGGTGCTGCTGATCTGTTTCAACAGACTTCTTGGGGACTGGTTTGCGAATGAGATAGCGGCGACAACGACCGGCGCGAATATCACGGCGGGGCGGTTCTACAAATGCCTGCGCGATGTCATCATCCTGTCTCCGATTGCCGGTGAATTCCAGACGGCAGAAAAACAGGCGCAGGATTCAGAACTGTTTGATTCTATATATCCACTGTACGGACAGCTTGCCCTTGAGGCCGGGCGGGAGCCGTTCGACGTGATTGTGGTGGATGAGGCGCAGGATCTCCTTCGCCCGCCGATCCTCGATCTGCTGAACGTCTGGGTCAACGGCGGTCTTCGTGATGGAAGATGGGCCTTCTTTGGTGATTTTCACCGCCAGGCGATTTACGGCAGCAGCCATCCGGCGGATGCACAGGCCCTGATGAATGCAAGGTGCGGCTTCCATGCACATGCGAGCCTCAAACAGAACTGTCGGAATACACGCCGCATCGGTGAGGAGACTGCGCTCCTGTCGGGATTCGATTCGCCCCCGTACCGAATGGGTCAGGTTGACGGAACGCCTGTGGACTATCTTGAGTACACCGACGCCGCTTCGCAAAGGGATGCTCTTGAAACGGTGCTTTCGCGGCTCGCGGCGGAATCCGGCATCGCCGCCGAAGACGTCGTCATACTCTCCCGTTACCGGCTCGAACAGTCGGCAGCGGGTGGACTGGTCGATACTTCTTCTTTCAGGATCAGATCCGTCGAGCAGGCTCTACCGAAACACGGTCGGATACCGACGTTCTGCTTCGCCACCGCCCAGGCGTTCAAAGGCATGGAGAGTAAAGTAATCGTGCTGTGCGACGTGGACCGGATTGACAGCGATGACGAACGGTCCCTACTGTATGTGGCGATGTCGCGTGCCCGTAGTCTGTTGACGGTGTTGGTGCATGTCCGCACAAAGGCAGCGATACGGGAAGCTTTCAGAAAGCGGATGTCAGATCTATGGAGGTGATGCCTTGAGCGCCGAAGTTCGCAACGAAATAGTCGATTTTCTCCGGCGGGAGCTGATCGGCCCTGATCCGGGCCTTCCGGCACAACAGCTCAACAGGGAGGAGATCCTCAGGCCTCAGGACCCGCCGCGTCTGCGCTACAGCGCTGGCGTCCTATTTCCAAGGAAGGCCGCGCTGGCCGTCGCCGAAACCGCGACCGAGGCCGAAGCGGACCTCGACAACAGTGCCGTGCCGGTTGCAGATGAACTGGCAAACGAAGAAACGGGACTCGGCGATCCGCGTGCCGACGCCCGTGGCGAAGGAGAAATTCCGACCGATCAGGAAGTCAACCGCGCCAACGAGTATCTTCCCAGCGCCATGGGAATCTCCGCACTGCTGCACCTTCCGGCGACACTGAAAGTGCGGGTCACTGCCGCCCACTATACGCGCGAAGTTATTACCGGTCTGGGCCGCACCGACAAAGATGGCAAATGGCAGCCTCACTGGCTGCGCCGACCCGTTGATTACACCTTCGAGATCGATTGTGCCGACTTCACAACGACACGGACCCTGGTGCGTCAGTACCCCGTCAAAAACGGTGAAAACGACACGGCCTTGGTGGTTCATGTGTTCAGTCGTCCTCACGTTCTCTCGGTCAATGCTGAGGCGGAGCGAATTGTCACATTCACTCTCCTGAATAACCGCACCGCCCAGGCGCAGCGACCGCGCGACGAAGAGTGCTTCTTTCAATGTGGAGTTGAGATCGTCGGAGCGCAAAATGAATCATGCTTCCTTGAATACCCTGACCGGATTGGTGTTTCCCTGGACGAGGAGGAACAATCGCTCCGCCTGCTCTTTTCACAGCTGAAGACCTTCGCTGTGGGGCATGGCTGTGCTGCCAACTGGGAGGGCGGAACCACGGATGCTGTTTCACGCATCCGGACGGAGTCGCTGCCGACCTTCGAGATCAAACCCATTGTGCCAACGCAGTTTGAAGGCCTTGATCTTTCCATGCTCGCGTTTTCCTCCCACGGTCCTGAATCGATTGCATTGTGCAGCCAGCTGGCAGACCGATATCAGGAATGGATCGGCGATAGAAACCGGGAAATCGACGGACTTCCCGATGAACAGCGGGACGCCGCCCGACGGCACCTAGCGCAATGCAGCGAAGGACTGCAACGTATACGCGGGGGCATAGCACTTCTTGAAATCGACGATCTTGTGGCTCAGGCGTTCGCCCTGATGAACAACGCGATGCTCGCCCAGCAGGTTCATTACGATCTCGCCTCCAACCCGAGCAGGCAGCGCCGATGGATCAAAAAGGGCGGTGCCCTTGTACTCGAAAAACCCTACGTAAAGCCGGATCTCACCAATCTGCCGAAGAGCCGTGGCCGCTGGCGTCCCTTCCAGCTTGCGTTCATCCTGATGAATCTGGCTTCAATGAGCCAGCGCGGTTGTGACGAACGCAAGATGGTGGATCTGATCTGGTTTCCGACCGGAGGCGGCAAGACGGAAGCCTATCTCGGACTGACAGCGTTCGCCATATTCTGGCGACGGCTCGACAATCCGCACAATGATGGCACGACGACGCTGATGCGCTACACCCTGAGATTACTCACCACGCAACAGTATCAGCGGGCCGCATCTCTCATCTGTGCCTGTGAGCTCATCCGGCGTGAACGGGAAGCGGATCTCGGAATGACGCCTATCTCCATCGGTCTGTGGGTAGGCGGAGACGTAACGCCGATCCGCCACGATGACGCGGCAAAGAAGCTTCAGCAGCTTCTAGCCGATGGCCGCGAGAATCCTTTCATCATGCTTAACTGTCCATGGTGCGGAGCGCAGATGGGACCGGTCGAATTCGGTCGCAGCTATCAGGCCAAAGGCTACAGGCAGATGGCCAATCCAAAGCGCGTGGAGTTCGGCTGTGACGATCCCGACTGCAATTTTCATGACAGGCTTCCCCTCTACGTCGTCGATGAGGCAATCTACACCGAGCGTCCGACTCTTCTGATCGGAACCGTTGACAAGTTCGCGCTGCTTCCCTGGTATCCAGAGGCGCGAAGCCTGTTTGGACTGGACACAGACGGACGATGCTTCCCCCCCGACCTGGTCATTCAGGATGAACTCCATCTGATCTCTGGTCCGCTGGGATCAATGGTCGGACACTACGAAACCGCAATTGATGAACTCTGCACCCACGAAAGATTCGGACAACGGATTCCGGCCAAGATTATCGCCTCAACGGCAACCATCTGCCGTGCCGGAGAACAGGTTCAGAATCTGTACGGTCGCAGGGTGTTCCTTTTTCCGCCACAGGGTCTTAAGGCAGGCGAATCCTTCTTTGCGCATGAGGATGCGCAGGCTCCCGGACGCCTGTATGTTGGAGTATTCGCAACGGCACTTTCATCTCACGTCACGGCGCAGATCCGGGTGATGGCGTCGCTGCTTCAATCCGTCAAGAGCCTCAATGGCAGAACGCCCGATGAGCTTGATCCCTACTGGACGCTCATGTCGTATTTCAACAGCCTCCGTGAACTCGGACACGCGGCAACCCTGATTCGCGCGGACATTACCGACTATCTGAATGCGATGTGGGACCGTCTGGAAATCCGTTTCGACGGGACCTATGACCCGAGGCGGTTCATCAACGCGGATCGCGAACTGACAAGCCGCGTCCAAAGCAGCGAGATACCGGAGGTCCTTCAGCAGCTCTTCGTCAGATGGGACGGCACCAGAGATTCTCAGCCAATCGATGTTTGCCTGGCCACGAACATGATTCAGGTCGGACTGGATGTTCCAAGACTGGGCCTCATGACCGTCGTAGGCCAGCCCAAGACGACATCTGAGTATATTCAGGCCACGAGCCGTGTCGGACGCTCGCACCCCGGTCTGGTGGTGACCGTCTACAATCCCTCGAAGCCAAGGGACCGTTCTCATTTTGAGCATTTCCGCTCTTATCACGAGACGATATACCGCTGGGTGGAGCCGACCAGCGTCACGCCGTTTGCCGTTCCTGTTCGTGATCGTGCACTCCACGCACTTGCGGTGACGCTTGTAAGGTACCTCGGCGGAGATACCTCCCGCAGCTGGCCGCAACCCTGGAAGCCGGTGGAGGACCTGGTACCCAGAGTCACTGAGATCATCGCCGCGCGCGTTCGAGAGGTTGATGCCTGCGAGGAGGCTCCGGCGCGAAAGCAGCTGAAAGAGATATTCAGCGATTGGCGTCGCAACCCGCCGCCCCGGTATGGAGACTTCAAGCCGCCGTCTGCGGACACACCGCTGATGTATCCGGCGGGCACTCAGAAACTTGCGGAATGGGGTGAGCCCACCTATCAGACCCCCAGCTCCATGCGCAATGTCGATTCGACCTGCGACGCCCGTGTGCTTCCCAGATTCCCTCAGCCGGAGGACGAATAGATGCCTGCCGACAGACCCATTCGCAGAGGCCAGCTCATCTCCCCATTCGGCGTCGGAGCCATGGTTTCGTTCCCACGCGACGAGGCCCTGATGACCGCAGGACTTGACGCCTGGACTGCGCACGCGAAGCGGCAATGCCCACCGGACTGGTTGATTCGCGAGGAGCGGCTGGAGGCGCGACTTGGGGTAAGCCATCTCCGTCTGCCACCGGATCACCGAGATCCCGGAGTCGGCGTGCAGCTGCCGAATCAGGACGTTCCCTTTGTGCGCTTTCCGAGGTGGCACTACTGCCACTTCTGCGGCGGCATGGAGGAACTCTCACTTTTCGGCAATCGCCAGCGATGCCGGGCGGTGGCGTGGCCAAACCGCAATTGCGTGCAGCGGACGCGCAAACCGTGGCTGATTCCGGTCCGCTTTGTGACTGCCTGCCCGCAGGGCCATATTCAGGATTTCCCTTTCAGAGAGTGGGTTCATCGCGGTCAGCCTGCCGGTCCTCAGTGCCAGCTGCGGATGCTTGCAGGCCGGTCATCGGCAGGACTGACAGGTATCAGGATCACATGTACGTGTGGCCAGAGCCGAAGTTTGGGCGGTATTTTCGATTTCAACGATCAGAACGGCGGCGCGTTACACAAGATCGGATGCGACTGTCAGGGCTTTCGTCCCTGGCTGGGTGAGTGGGAGAATCCGTCCGGTTGCGGCCAGTTCCTCCAGGTGGTGCAGCGCGGCGCTTCCAACGTGTACTTCCCGCACGTGATGAGTTCGATCTATCTGCCACTGTGGGCCGAAGCAGCTACCGGCGGAATCGTCAAGGCACTTGAAGATCCGAGGATCTGGGGACCGCTCTCATCGGGACTTGTTGGCGGAAGAATATCGCCGGACCGATGTGAGATGGTGGCGTCCATGCGTAATCTCGATCCGCAGGATCTGCTGGCAGCGGCGCAACGCAAACTCGAAGGTATCCCCGAGCCGTCGGCACTCATGGGCCAGAGCGAAGAGGCATTCCGGCGCAGTGAGTACGATGCCCTGAAGGCTGCGCGCGGTGCGGCGCAGAGCGATCTTCTGGTCGAGACTGCCGCGCTTGACCGCTATCAGGCACCGGTATCCACGTCCTTTTCGCATCTGGCAATGGTCCACAAGCTTCGCGAGACGCGTGCGCTCAAAGGATTCACCCGAATTCTGCCGCCGGACGGGAATCTTGCCAGTCCTCGTCTTCAACCGCTCGCGCTCGATCAGCGGATTGACTGGCTCCCCGCCATGATCGTCAGAGGCGAAGGTATTTTTCTGGAATTCAACACCGGGCGAATGGACGCATGGCTGCAGCACAGTCCCCTCGTCGCAGCACGTATCCAGCAGTTGAATGACAGGTACAATCAGCGCCGCGTTACACAAGGACAGCCGCAGAGACCGGTAACACCCCAGTTCGTGCTTCTGCACACCTTCGCGCATGTGGTTATCAATCAGCTTGCCTATGAATGCGGGTACGGCAGCGCCTCCCTGCGAGAGCGTCTGTACTGTGAGATGGAGGATGCCGCAAACCCGATGTGCGGAGTTCTTATCTATACGGCATCGGGAGATTCCGAGGGCTCAATGGGCGGACTCGTCCGACAGGCAAAGGAGGGCCTGTTCGAGACAATCGTGATGCGGGCGATTCAGAAGGCAGGGTGGTGTTCTTCCGATCCGGTCTGCATCGAAAGCCATGGTCAGGGCGCTGAGAACTGCAATCTCTCCGCCTGTCACAGCTGCTGCCTTCTGCCGGAAACCTCATGCGAAGAAGGCAACCGCCTGCTTGACCGTGCGCTTCTGGTCGGTAAACCGGGGGAGCCGGATCTCGGCTTCTTCTCGACGTCAGCCTGAGCCCACATTGAACAGCCGCATTTACCGAGCGAAAAAAAGGGTACACCTTCGCTTTGCCGTAACACGGGCTTCGACTCGCCGCACTCCATCGATAAACCAAACGGGTTCTCGAGGTTCCAGGAGAGTCCCGGGCTCTACAGTGCTCCAGGAATCGACAGTCCGTTCAATCTCCAGATCAAGGGAGTCTGGAGCCTCCGGCAGTTGCTCCTCGATGCCGCCGAACTCCGGCCCGAATTCCGGCTGCCAAGGATCTAGGCGAACCTGTAGCCGTCCAAAAACTCCTCCCGGTGTATGGGTTACGGTGCTTGCCGTCATCAAACCTCCTGACGAGCAGGTCGCTGTGCCCACGTACCTGCCTCAAGATCGAGTATACACGCAAAATAGCCAATGTCTAGCTAAAAAACATTGATTTGTTGGCTGCCTTCTGCTAGGCTAGTATCCGAAGGCAATGGCAAACGATAGCAAAAAGACCATGACGCTTAACCTCACAGAGGCTGAGATGACAGCTCTGGAGGCCCTCTCGGTCAAGAAGGATCTTAGCAAAACGGCCGTGCTGCGCCAGGCGCTTCGGCTGTATCAGCTGGTGGACAGCAGGATGGCCCAAGGCGAGACGTTGTACTTTGAAGACAAGGACAAAAAGAACAAGTCGGAGTTGATGGTACTGTGAGCGACCGAAGTGCAGCCTATTTGCGGAACCGGGCAAGCGGACAACTCGTTGCCGCCACGCTGATCGACGGCGTTTCGTTGGCGGAAGTAGAGGCAGCCGAATCGGCGTGGCGGCCTGCCATTCTGGACGGACTGGCCTCTCGGGCGAAGAGGCATCCCGGAATCGAAGCGGGGATGGAGCACAGCCATTGGGACTGGCGCAAGAAGCGTCAAGCCATCGAGGGGTTAATTTACTACCGAATGTTCGGGGTCGAATGCGACGGTGACATGCAAGGCCTGATGCTGGTTTCAACAGCGGGACACCCGTGCCGGATCGAGGAGCAAAGGGGCAAGGATCAGATCTATATTGATTTTGTGGCAACGGCCCCATGGAATTCCCCTAGCCTGACACTTTCACCCCGCTATGGACTGGTAGGAAGAGTATTGATTGCGACGGCAGTGCAGTTGAGCCTAGAGGAAGGTTTTCGAGGCCGAATTGGTCTCCATTCGCTCCCTCAAGCCGAGTCGTTCTATGCAAAGAACTGCGAGATGATAGATCTCGGGATAGATCAAAAGAAAGAGGGGTTGCGGTACTTCGAGATGACACCAACTCAGGCAGCCGCGTTCCTCCGTTGAGGTCCCACTATGAAATTTACATTTGACAAGGAATGGCTCCAAAGAAACGCTGATCGAGACGAGAATCTTGAAATTGCAGCGGGTTCTTTTTCATTCGATCAACTTCCTCCGGTGGAGGCTAGTGTGGGCGGACCCGATGCACTTCCTTCTGTGCCCGCATTTGGCCGCCTAGTCAACCTCTGCCGCCGCAAACAGGGTTGGACCATCGAGGACCTCGCCACGTTCGCCCGCATTGATGTGACGGAAGCAATCCGCATCGAGCATGAGACAAATTATGTCCCTGGTCCACGGACGGTATACCAGCTCTCCACGGCCCTAGGATTGCCTCGTGAAAGAATGCTCCAACTCTCGGGAAACATGTTTGTTCGTGATCGGGGATTAGGCGAACAAGCTGTGCGATTCGCGGCTCGGTCCGAATCGGTGGAGAAGTTAAACCGCCAAGAACATCTCGCGTTGGAGGAGTTCGTAAAGTATCTGAACGAGTCAAAGTAGAAGGTAGCCGTCTTGCGGAATCTAATACTCGATCACTATGCCGCGACGGATATCAACCACCCCGATCCGCCGCTGAAGCTGGTGGATGTGCGCGAGTTGCTCAGGCTAGACAAAGGATATTACTCATCCGCCGACGACAGCGCGGTTCAGGAGATCGTGCACAAACTCACAGTCGCAGGGCAGCAGGTTTTGACGCGCCCCACTATTCTGAAAGATGCCATCGGAAAGCTAGGGCTCAAGGCGCTACTCCTGCCTGATCGCCGCCGGATTCTGATCGACTCCGAGACTCCTGATCTGAAGCAGCGTTGGAGCGAGGCGCACGAGATTGGGCATGACCTCATCCCATGGCACGCACATACCATGCTGGGGGACAACAAATCGACCTTGACGCCTACCTGCCACGAACAGGTTGAAGCTGAAGCCAACTTCGCGGCGGGTCAATTGCTGTTCCTCCAATGTCGGTTCCAGGAGGAAGGCGGTAGCCTACCCCTGGGTTTTGAATCGGTCAGGAAGCTGAGTGATCGCTACCAAAACACGATCACGACTACGCTTTGGCGGTACATTGACCAGAATCCTGGCCTCCTGGTCGGAGCGATCAGTGACCACCCAATGCGGTCGCGAACGACGGCATCGAAACGAAATCCACTCAAGCACTTCATTCGGTCGCCCAAATTCGCCGCTCAATTCTCCGGAGTGACCGAAAGCGATGTGTTCCGCGCGACCACCACCTACTGTGAGAACAAGAATGGAGGATCGTTGGGTTCCGGCGAAGCCAGCCTGTTTGACCTGCGGGGTGAGCGCCACACCTTTCACTTTGAAACCTTTTTTAACGGATACGAGGCTCTCACCTTGGGCGTCCACGTGGGTTCGTGCTCGTAACAAGCCACCTGCTAGGCAGGTGTTCAGGCTAGTCAGTCTAGAGCTGGTCGTCCATTCCGACTCTATTCGGCTCCGTGGATCTTCTTTGGGGCATCTTCACATTTATGCACTAGCCGGGCCACTATCTATTGCACCGAGATGTGGCGAAATTCTGGCATCAGGACAAAGGTCTGCCTGAGCGAGGCGATGGGCTCCCCTACGTGGGTTATGCGGTCGAATGTGGAGTTGCCAATGGGGGCGGTCATTTGAAGGTGGTTAATACGCTGTAATGGGTCGCAATATTCGCCCGCGTAGCGGGCCGTTTTTCTCAAGTTGACCCCCGCCTCGCCGGGCACCAACACGCCCCCACCCCGGCAAAGAACCTGACCAGCCAGTTCCCCGGCCAACAGCGTTAGGATGGCCAATTGTGTCCGGCGGAAGAGTTCGCGAGGTAGCCGCCTCATCGACCCCCCCGCCGGGCAGAACAACCACCTTGGGAGTTATGCACTCTCCCAAGGCAATGCGATCCTACAATGCAAATCCTACACCCTCTCGCCGCTTCTCCGCTGGAGTACGCAACGCAGCTCGCCGACCCCGGTCGCCATCGTCCCGCCTCCTGCCCTCAGTGCAAGGCCAGCCGGCCGCTCACCGCCCACGGCTTCTACACACGCACCATCGTCGACACAGGCTTCGACGGCTCCATCCGAATCCGCCGCTATCTATGCGAAGTCTGCCGCCGTACCGTCTCCCTGCTCCCTGAGTTCGCCCGCCCCTATCTCCGTTCCAGCATCGCCGTGATCGCACTGTGGCTTCTCGCACGTCTTGGCCGAACCCTTGTCAGCCGCACTCGCCGCACTCACTCCGCCTCTCTCCGCACCCAGTTTCCTCGATCGCGCTCTCGCCATGCTCTCGGCCATCGGTTGGATCTCCGCCCATCGGTTCCTGTTCGCCGCCCTCCGCCAACACCTCCTCGGTTGGCCGGAATCGCTCGCTCCCGACGGTCGTCGCCTCACACTATCGCCCGTCCCACCAGCCACTTGACCTCTCCCACACACCATTTGCATGGACCGCCACCATGGTTTCCTTCACGCTTCCGCCATGGACAACAAAGCCGAACACCTCAAAGCCGAAAAGATCGCCCTGTTCCGTTACGGACTCATTGCTCCCCTGGTGCTGGAAACTCTTCCTCGCGGCGAACTCACACGCCGCGCTCAGCAAATCGCCTCCCGCCTTTACGACATCCCTTACTCCAAACGCCGCCAAGTCTCCGTCGACACCCTGCTCGATTGGACTCTCCGCTATCGCCGCAACGGTCTCGATGCACTCGCTCCCAAATCGCGCAATGACCGCGGTCAGGTGCGCGCCATCTCCACCGAAACCGCCGCCCTCATCGAACGGCTCAAGCGCGAGAACCCTCATCGCACCGGCACAGCCCTGCTTCACCAACTTGCCTTGGCCGCCGAGGGCGACCCCGAGATGTCTCCCTCCACCCTGTACCGCTTCCTCCGCGCTCGCGGCCTCACCCAGCGCCAACTCCTCCAGCAGAAAGCCACCGCTTCTTCCCACAAAAAGTACGAAGCCGAACGCGCCAATCAGATCTGGCAGTCCGACATGCTCTTCGGTCCCTGGGTCTCACGGCCCGGCGGCGGCAAGCGTCAGGTCTTCCTCCAAGCCACTCTCGACGATGCCAGCCGTCTCATCCCTCTCGCCCAGTTCTATCCCGATCAAGGCCTCGACTCTTTCCTCCACTGCCTGCGCCAATCGGTCGCCGCACGCGGAGTCCCCACGCGCCTCTCCATGGATAACGCCAAGATCTACCGTTCTCCCCAGTTGGCATGCCCAGACAACGAGATACGGTTCAGCATCATCAGGCGACAACGCAAGATCAAAGTGAGCTTTCCGAAATCCACGCCGAGCGGATCACGATCTACGATTCGATCCACATTCCTGCCGGATCGAAGGTGCCCAATATGATCACCTTCTCGTTTGGCGCTGACGGCGGCGATGTCGAAGGAGATCGGCTCTTCGACCTTAGTGAATCGCAACTGATCGAGCGGGTAGTCACGAACCCAATGTTAATGGCACGCCTTCTGGAACACTTTGGGATCGAGTACCCAAAGTGCTGGATCGTAACCGAGATGTTGACCCGAAGTGCTTCCTCCTGAGGGTGCCGCCCGAACCATTGGCGCATCACACGCTCGTGTTCACTTCGAAGACGGGCGAGAGCGGCGCGCGCCTTAATGCGCTCGTCCTGAGCCCTGCGAAACGCGCGTGAAGTGGAAGCCATAAAACCTATGATCGCGAATTCGCTAAGTTTCGCGAAAAGAGCGAAAACTACTTGGCGACGATGTTTTTCTGAATCCAGGCGGCGAGGGCTGCTTCGTCGAGTTCTCCCGCTGCAACCGCCAATATGGTTTGAACGGCATCCACCTGATCGGCCACGAGCTTGTAGCCGTTGATGCTGAGGAACATACCAATCGAGAGGAAGGCGGCGCGCTTGTTGCCGTCCAGAAAGGCGTGGTTCTTGGCAAGGCCAAAACCGTAGGACGCCGCCAGGTCCGCAAGGGTGCTGTCGGTGTTGTACGCATGGGTATTCAGCGGACGCGCCAGCGCGGAGTCTTGGAGGCTCTCATCCCGCAAGCCTGACGCGCCGCCGAACATGGCAAGGCTTTCTTCATGCAGCAGCAGCAACGCTTTCTTGCTGATCCAGCGTGGTTCGCTGGTCATTTTGCGAGGGCTTTGAAGGTTTCCCGGTAGTCCTTCATGAACTCTAGGCCAGCATCGAGCTGTTCGGCGATAGCCGGATCGTAAGGCGTGATGAGATAGCCTTCCTTGGTCTCGACCGCAAAGAGGGTATCGCCCTTTTCGACCTTCATGCGCGCAAGCATCTCCTTCGGGATGATCGTCCCGGTGGAAGTCCCGACTTTGGTCAGTTTGAGCGAGGTCATGGCTTGTCTCCTTCTATACCTATAACCATTATAATGCCGATTCCGGGAAGTTGCCAAGCGCATTCTTATATCCATTAGAATGCCAAGGGCTTAGCCGCTCCTCGCCCGTTGGGATAGTTCCCAGCGAAAACAAGACCTTGCCGAATTGTTTTAGAGTGTGATTTTACCGAGAGGAGCCGCGATGGGCACGAGGTGGAGTATAGATGGAGTATCGGGCGAATCCGGGATGTTCATCCCGGTGACCGGTTCTTTCTACTGAAACAGGGCGCAGAGCCACGTGGCATCATTGCATCCGGCGCGGATCAGATTCTCCGGCGAGCCATTCTGGACGGTCCGAAGTTCGAGGGCGTCTACTGGAACACTCAGAGTAGCGGAATCAAGATCAAGGAACCGGCGGCGAGTAATCTCGAAGGGGATTGGGCGAGCCACATCGCCGCCCTCGGTTACCCTAGCCCCGACCACGACGAGCCTACACCGGAAGCAATGTCGGTCCAGGAGGGCAGGGCTGTTTGGCGGTTTCACCGTCAGTTGGAGCGCAACGGGGTGATCGTCGCAGAGACGAAGGCGCAGGCCACGGCGAAAGGTACACTGGCGTGTGAATGCTGCGAACCACGCTCGCGGACCTCTCCCTCGTGTGCGCGAACTGTCCCAGGATGTTGCACCGCACGGTCCCGGTTATCAGCGTTGGCGGGCTGAAGGCCACGGTGGCAAGCAGAGGCTCGGCTCCTGGCATCCGTCTCTAGTGTCCTGCGCCTCTATTGCAGCCGACGCGCGTCGCTTCAGAAAAACGCCATGCGAATCGGCGGAAGCTTCTATGCCGCGTACCGAGAACTTGAAGGACGGATGGATGTGCTTTCGGGAGCCGGATGGCGACGGCTTTCTTCCGAATCCAGAACCAACAGGTCCCGTCCAGTGCGTGCCGATATTTATGGAGCCGCCGTTAGGCTGGTGGGCTGGTTCGGCGAACCAGCTAAAAGATGTGGCCGCTACGGCGGAGGATGTTCTCAAGGCGTGAGACCTGACATCAATGACCACCGAAGTCATCCTCCGCTCAGCGCCAGCGTGGCACGATCAAGAAGAACTGGGCCAAGGCGAGTTCGCCGTGGCGCGCGGACTAGCGGATGCTCAGGGCCTTCTGAATTGCCGCGACTGTAACTTCGGCCCGGTATGCAATTGCCTTCTTACCCAGCGCGATCATTTTGTCCGCCGGGTCCAACTTCACGCCATTGATCGAGAATTTCCCCTTTGCCCGCCGCTCCCGCATCCGCACTGCATTCGGATCCACTGTCATCATCATGGCGGTGATGGCGACGTTATCGTGGTGCCCCTCATCCACCTCCCGCACACCCTGTAACTGCATCCACTTCGACAATGAGCCGCCATTGTAGAAATCGTAGTACTCGGGGATGAAATGAATTGTAGTCTTGCCACTCGTCCATGTTGCCGATAGCTCGGCCGCCACTTCCTTCATTCCCACCTGATTGCCCCCGCTGTCCCCGATCAAGATCAGGCGCCGAAATCCATGGGCCCGCAAGCTCTCCGCGATATCTTTCAAGAGCGCCTTGAACGTGGCCTGCTTTAAACTGATGGTGCCCGGATACCTCATATGGCCCGAGGGTGGAGAGACGCCGCCTTCCGGCACGAACGCAACGATCGGCGCCACCAGCGCGTTGCCGAGCTTGCGCGCGATCGCCTCCGTCGTCGCCCGCAGGACGTAGTTGTGCTTGCCAGTGGCGAGGTAAGGGCCGTTCTGCTCCACTCCGCCCGTGGCAAGAATCACCGTCGTTTTGCCATCGCGCATCGCATCGCGCACCTCCAGCCACGTCAACTCCTCCATGAACACGGAATCGTACGCGTCGATGGGGTTCGCCATATTCGGATTGGGCGCCAGAGCGCTTGGCGAAATACCGGGCCGCCGCCCGGCCGGTGTCTGTGCAATCACCGGCCCTATCGCGAGCACCATCATCACGAACCCGGAGGCTGCTTTCATCGTCCCGCTCCCTTTTTGGGCCGTCATTGGCGCCGGCCGACTACCATAAGACTACACTTCGGCCAGCCGCTGCAGTTTTCACACCCTCTGCTGCGACGCGAGATAGGGCCGTGTCTCTCTTGGCGTGCTTGGCGGCGCCAGGGGAGGAGTGGCGCAATTCATCCACCCGGCAACAGCCCGTATGCGATCACGGTGGGGACGTTAAGAAGCAGGGAGACGGTGACCCGGAGCGACGATCCCGCTATCGTGAAGCCTCATCCCGGATCATGTGAGAGCGCGGCTTATGAAGACCGTGAGCAAAGGGCTTCCGACTCTGAGTAACGCCGTGGTTCCGGTAAACTGGCCA
>JBGSME010001097.1:0-4919 GCA_041740335.1 Bryobacteraceae bacterium
ATCACCGCGTCGCTGATCGCACCAGCGGCAACGGCGGCTCCACCGCCGGCGGCGTCAAGACCTTCCGCGTCGTATTTCTGCTAAAGGCCATCCGCCACGCCTTCCGCCGCATGATCCAACCGAAAGGCGTCTACGCCGTCCGCCTCGGCGGCGCCGTTCTCGACGAAGCGCAAATGCACTCCCTGCTCACCATTTAGGAGAGAGCGGTTTCGCGTTCCGCCCACGGCGGCAGCAGTTTCACCAGAGCCCAAAGGATGGCGAAGGGGAGCAGCATGAGCAGCACCGCGGAAATCAGCCCTTCGCGCGTGGCGAACTCCACTTTGTACGTGGTGTAGCCGAGGAAGCTCTTGGAGAACAGTTGCCCGCCGATGACAACATTCCAGCGCATCGCAAAGATCCCGATCATGGCGAGACAGCTGGACAGAATGTACATGGCGCGGCGCGCGCCATCGGAAAGGCGTAGTACTTGCGTGGCGGCCAGCAGAGCCAGCGGAAGCAGGGTGCCGACATAGATCTGCAGCAGAACCTGCGAGGTGAACAGACGCGAATGAACCATGAAGTCGAGCGTGTGGAACGATTCGTCGGCCTCGTAGATACGGTGAACGAGGTCGAGCATCTCAAGCGAAAAGTCGATCACGAAGGCGTAAAAGAGATACTTGGCGATGGCGTCCAGGCAGGGCTGATCGATCGGAAGACGCTGCAGTTTCCGGACTACCACGTACAGAAGGAGCACTGCCGCGATGCCGGACACGATGGCCGAGAACAGGAACACAATCGGCATGAGCGGGCTGGACCACCATGGATTGGCCTTCACCGATCCGAAGATGAACCCGACGTAGCCGTGGAGGAGAAATGCCGACGGAATTCCGATGACGGTGACGACCCAGCCGAGCCTGTCGTCGACGCGGCGGCTGGCGTCGCTGACGTTGTAGGAGCCGAGGGTGAGCACGCGGTAGATCCAGCGAGTCGGGCCGGTAACGGTTTGGGCCATGCCCACGATGTCGGCGCGATAATCCAGCCAGATTTCAAGAAGGAGAACCACCATCAGGTACCAGAGATAGACGAAGCCGAACATCGCCATGGCCGAGGAACGGTGCGGCGTGAGATACATCTCGAAACTGCGCTCGGGATGGCCGAGGTGCAATTGCAGCGGCAGCGGGGCCACGAGGAGAAAAGCGAGCGCGGTCAGCAGGGCCAGCCGGTAGGTGGGTTTCACGGCCTCGACGCGGAAAACGCGTTCGAGCGAGGCGAGGATGAATGCGCCGGCCACCAGACCGGTGATGAACGGGTAGAGCACGATCAGCAGACTCCACTGGAGCTCCATTTCGTTCGGGTACATAAAGCCTTCGACGCCGGGATGCATCGTTGAGCCTCCTCTATCTCACGGATCCGTCGAGGTCTTTGTAGTACAGCTTGGCGCCGGTGGCCATGTGCGGTTTTAAGACCTGGACGGAGTTGTCGCGAAGGAACGCGTGTACGGGATCGTTGGGGTTCTTGAGATCGGCCAGTTGGCGGGCGCCCGTTGGGCAGGCTTCGCTGCAGGCCGTCGTCAATCCCTTGGTGATGCGGTGGTAACAGAGATTGCACTTGTCGACGGTGTTGGTGCGCGGATTGATGAAGCGGCAGCCGTAGGGGCAGGCCTGAATGCAGTAGCGGCAGCCGATACAGTAGCTCTGGTCGACGAGAACGACGCCGTCAGGCCCGTCGAAAGTTGCGCCCACGGGGCACACCTGGACGCAAGGCGAGTCGGCGCAGTGGTTACACATCTTAGGAACGAAGAAGTTCCGGCCGCCGGTTTTTTCGCTGGGAGGGAAGCCGTTGATGCCGCCGTTGGGGGAATCCACTTCCGGATGCACGCGGTCCTCGGTAACGTGATAGCGTTCCACCCAAGTGCGAAAAAAGCCCTCGGGGACGTTGTTTTCCTTGGAACAGGCACGGACGCAGTTTCCGTTGCCGATGCACTTTTCGATATCGATGGTCATGGCCCACCAGTGATCGGCGGCCTTATAATTCGCGCCGCTCTCGGCGTCTGCGCCGGCCGAAGCCTTGCCTGTCAGGGCGTCGAAGGCAGCCGCGGCTGTCCCGGTGAGGATGATAAACCGCGTCGCGGTACCAAGCAGTTCTCGACGGGTTGCCGGCATTGTGTATCTCCTAGATCTTCGGTTTATGCGGTTGATGACAGGTGTTGCAGTCCATCCCCTCAGAGTGTGTTTTGACGACGACCTGGGGGAACCACTTCGGTTTGGCTGGATCCCGCTGGTGACAGCCGGTGCAGAGCGCGGTGACTTCGAGCTTGGGAGGTTTCACCTCCGGGTCAGCCGCATGGTTTGCAAGCGGGCCGTGACAGGACTCGCACGCGATGCCGGCGTGCTTGCCTTCGCTGCGAATCTTCACCTGGTCATCGTGGCAGAGCGCACACTCAGCTTGGCCTGCGTGGACTACGTTGCGATTCTGATTGTCGAGGAGCGCGCCGGCGCGATAGTGGCCCAATATGCCGAAGTCCGGCGGGATGACGAAGTTTCGCAGCACGAGGAAGAGCCCCACGGCCAAGGCCACTACCGCGAGGAGACGGAGGAGGTGTTCGGAGTTGCGCAGCGTGTCGTTTCGCATCGCCACATCCTTTCCTTAACGGTGAGAGATTACTGCACGTGGCGGGCCATCGCAGGCAGGGCAATTCCAGGATTTGGCGCTGAATCGGGGGATGAACGGAGGTGTTCGGGAGGCCGCACTCGGCATGCGATTCGTGCTGGTGGCTTCCAACTACGATTACCCCATCATCCGTATCGACACGAATCAAGGAGTGTACGGTCTTGGCGAGGTGCGAGACTCGGGCGGCGAAGGAACCGCGCTGGCGCTCAAGTCACACATCCCGGGACGCGATCCGCTCGACATTGAACCCATCCTCGACCTCATCCGGTTTCGCCAGCATCCGCTACGTGCGAGCCTTTGAAAAATACGATCTGGCGTGGGCGGAAGACATGATTCAGGTGGGCCATCTCGGGCCGGGCGAGATGCGCCCGGGGACTGGCGCGGTTACCGGGAATTGAGGGAATCGACGACGATGCCGATCACCACCGGGGAAAGCCTGTTCGGTCTGGAGGAGGGCTTCCGGGCGCTGATTGACCATCGGGCTGTGGACATTGTCCACCCGGACCCGCTGACGTCCGGGGCGATTCGCGAAACGAAGCGAATTGCCGACTACGCCTCAATGAACCGTTTGCAAACCGCGATCCATTTCGCGGGTCCACCGGTGGGCTGCATGGCGAGCGTGCATATGGCGGCCACGCTCAAAGACATGCTGGCGATGGAGAATCATGCCGTCGACATCCCGTGGTGGGGTGACTTAGTAAACGGACCATCGAAGCCCATCGTCGATCACGGATATATCGCGGTGCCCGACACGCCGGGCTGGGCGTGGAACTCAACGAGGCGGCGGTGAAGGAACACATTCGTAAGGGCGGGTACTTCGAGCCGACTCCGCAATTCGATGACTACATCCTCGACCGTTTTCGAGTCGGCGTATTTCGACGAAAACGGAAGGATGGTGAGCGAGCGTTGAGCCGGCCTTCCGGTAGTGGCATGGAATTTGCTTGACACGATTGCATGCGTTGCCTCGTAGTCGCGCTCTTGCTAGGTGCCGTGGGCTTGGCCCAACAGGCGCCGGTGAGGAAGATCCAGACGTTGATTCTCACCGGCCAGAATGGGCATGACTGGCGGGCGGTGACGCCGTTGCTGCGCCAGACGCTCGAAGCGGCGGGCCGGTTTGAGGTTCGCGTGAACGAGGAGTTCCGCGGCGGAGGGCCGGAAACACTCGCGCCCTACGATCTGGTAGTGGTGAACTACTACGATTCGCGAAAGCCCGATCTTCACTGGGGTGAAAGAGCAGAACGAGCGCTGACGGAATTCGTCGATTCCGGCAAAGGTCTCGTGATCTATCACTTCAGTCTGGCCGCGTTCAGCGGATGGAAGGAATGGGAAGAAATGTCGGGCGGCAATTGGCGCCCCAACAACGGCCATCACTCTCCCCCTCATGATTTTCAGCTCACCGTGAGGGTTCCCGATCACCCGATCATGCGTGGAATGCCGGAAAAGTTCCCACAGACTCACGACGAGTTGTACGCAAACCTGAAGTGGCAGCAGGACCGTTCGCGGTACCAGGTGTTGGCCACGGCTTGGGACGATCACGTGCTGTATCCCGGTAAGGCGCGGCAGCCCACGCCGGGAGCCGGGTTGGATCACCCAATGCTTTGGGTGACTGAGCGCGGGAAGGGACGCATCTTCGTAACGGCTCTTGGCCATGACGCAGGCGCTGTGCAAACGCCGGCATTCGTTGCCACATTCTCTCGCGGGGCCGAATGGGCGGCCACTGGCAGCGTGACGATCGCGCTTCCGCCTTATGCCCGGTGACGGATTGCTCAACTGGTTCGGCGGCCGGATGCCGAGCGGCCACATTATAGCCGCCCAGAACCATCGATCTGGCGAAACCGGAAGTGTCAGTTCACGGCCAACTCATGCCGAACGGGAAGCTCCGGGAATGTGCCGTGCGGATCGATCTGGTACCAGATCGCCACCGATGCGATGTCGTCCATCAAGGGAAGGTACTTGCGCCGTCCCGCCTGCCAACCCAGCGCCTGAATTGTAACCCTAAGATCGCTTTCGAAACGGATTGGGTCCGCAATGTGCCACCGGTAAAGCCCGAACCGTTGTTGCGACACGTACAGCCCATCGGGCCGGATCACTTGGATCAGACCCGAGTAGGGTGTCGTGAACGCTTCATACTCTCGCTTGTCCTTGTTCTCAAAGTTGTAGGAGCCGCAGAAGTAGTCTTCGGTCCCGGTGCCGGCAATGGTCGGAAACTGCTGGTCGCCGTCGAGGAAGAACTTGATCTCCCCTTCGCCCCACCAGCCGTTGCTGTGAAC
>JBGSME010001098.1:0-2176 GCA_041740335.1 Bryobacteraceae bacterium
TCGCCTTGCACTTCAACGCGCACGTCCTTGCCGGAGGGCAAACGGTAGCCCTTGCCGTCGCGGTCGCGAAGAATCGCCCGGTAGTTCACGGTGTGGCCGGGACGATAGACGGGACGGTCTGTGTACACGTAGCCCTTCGAGTTGTTGCCGCTTTCCGGGGCCAGGTTTCCGCCATAGGCCGCGATCGCCGCGAAATCCCCTGCCGGCTTGGCGAGCACCAAAACGCTTTCGAGTTGCTTTTCGGTCACCGCCACCTCGGCGAACCCGTCGCGATTGGTGCGGACCTCGCCGAGCCGGCCACGGTCTGAATTCGCGAACACCTGCAACAGCGCGTCCGGCACCGGCGCACCGGTATCGCGGCGCACCAAGCGGCTGAGCAATCGGCCCTCGGTGGACTTGATCAGCAACGCCACCTCGCTGATCGAAACCATCGTGTAGGCCTGCAGCGCGCCGTTGGTCGCCTCCACCAGATAGACACCCTTTTCCGTGGTGGGGATGGTTACGTTGGCCGAGTTCCACCGGTCTCTCGTGTTGATCGGCTGTTCCCAGCTCTTCACCAGTTGCTGCGCGTTGAGCAACGGCACATCCGCGAATGTCTGCACGTTCTGGGGCTTCGCCGCCACCGGAATTTTCGGTGGATCACCCGTGCGCCATGCCCTGATCGTACCGCGCGAATCGGAGGTGAACTGCGCGCGCGCGACGTTCCGCAGCCGCGCCCGCCATGCCGACTTCCACCGCCGAACGCGTTCGAGCAACGTCCTGTCCCCCAAGCGCCGCGGCGGATGCTGGCCGCCGAAATGATGATCGTCCTCCAGCTTCAGGAAGAACGCTTCCGGATCCTGCACCCGGTACAGGCGGAAATGGAGCCGCTTCACGTTCTGCGCCCACAGCGAGATGGAAGGCGATTCGCCAGGCGCGTAGGTCTTGCTGCTCGAGAGGGAAAAATACGACGCGCTTTCGTCCTCTTGCGCCACGGTGGGAGTGACGGCCAGCAATAGCGCCGCCATTGGCAGCCATCGCCAGCTTTTCGGGCTCAGTCTCAGTCGCGAAGAATGTTCCACCGGTAAACCCCCAGAAAATTGGAATTGCCCTCGATTGGCCGCCAGCGCGGTTCCGGATGCGCGGCGAGGTCCGCGATTGTACGGCGGCGGATCTCGCCGGGATCGGCGGCCGATGGTCCCGTGTGGTAGACCACGTATGGTCCCGATGTCTGATCCATGCGGCTTGCTCCCAGCATCACCATCACGTGATACGGCATGTCTTGTGCCAACTGCCTGTAGAACAGCAAATCTCCCGGTAATGCGACCGCCGCGTTCCTTGACACCAAATGCGTGTTCCACTCCCGCAGTGTCCTGGCATCCGCAAATTGTGCAAATTCGTCCACGCCTGTGCGGAACAAATTCGCGCCGATCGGCGTATGTGGGTAATGATACTTGCCGATCGCCGGGAGCGGCGGCGGCAACCGCAGCCCCAGGCCGGAGGCCCATTCGCCATCATGCACTCGCAGCGCTTCCCGATACGCATACCGCACCAGCCCGGAACAGTCGGTGACGTCCCTCGGCAGCGACGCTTTATCGCGAAAGTAGACCTCTTCGGCGAGGTAGGAAAACCACAGCCGGAATGCGTCGCGATCCGAGGCAGTGTCGAGGTGCAGCGCTACCTCCGGATCCACTGTTTGGGAGGCGGGCGAGCGAATCGCGGCCGGCGGGTAGGCTGGGGACGAGTCTTTCCGGTCCGCCAGATGCCCCAGTCCCAGAACCAGCGCCAGTCCTCCGGCGATGACAAGTATGCTTTTCATGCGTGCGCAACGTGTTCGGGTTTGCCCGATTATACCGTGCTAGACTGCGAGTAAGAAATGTCCAAATCGAAAGTTCCAATTGCCCAATGGCTGCCCGTAGTGGCGCTGGCATGGGCGATTCCAGGCGGCGGCCATTTGTTTTTGAAACGCCGGACACGCGGACTGCTGCTGTTCGGATCCGTGCTGATTGCATTCCTGGCCGGGCTGATGATGCGCGGCGCTCTATTTGAGCCGCAAACCGGGGACCTCTTTACCACGCTCATCTATTGCGGCGGCTTCATCGGAAATCTGGCCTCCGGCGTTCTGTACCTGCTTACGGTCATGATGGGTTACAGCCAGCCCGATGTTGCCGGCCACGTGCATGATTATGGCACCAAG
>JBGSME010001099.1:0-6471 GCA_041740335.1 Bryobacteraceae bacterium
GGTGACGGCGGCTTCGGCGCCGGCGATGTGCGCGCGATCGACGGTGATTGCGCCTTCCTGATCCGCGCTGCCGTTGAGCGCAAGAGCTTCGATGGGAACTTTTCGCTTGGCGTAGATTGCTTCACCGGGTTGAGTGGAGGCGAGTTTGAAGACGTAGGCGAAGGGCGCGGCGCGTGTTTCGAGATCGAGGCGAACGCCGGCGAGGGAGAATTGGGCGGCGTGCTGGCGATCGTCGACGGTGAGAGCTCCGTTGCGCACCTGGAATTTCGCGATGGGAATCACGGGCAGGCCGGTATCGGCCGCGGGTGGGCCTGGCGGGGGATCGGGGAGGTTGGTGCGGCCGTTCTCATCGATAACGATATGAATGCGCGGGGTGTCGATTTCGCCGGACTGGATGGAGGCCGAGAGCCCGGCGGACAGATCGACGTTGATAGCTACGTGTTTGGCTTCAAAGAAGGGCCGCGCGTTGGGATCGCTGGCGCGGCGAAGCGTGATCGGTCCGGCGGAGCCGTAGAGACCGAGGAGGTGAAGGTCGAGGTTATCGATCTTCACCTCGGTATCGTACTGGTGGCGAAGCTGGGCGCGCGCCTGTTCGAGAGCGTAGCGGCGTACCGGCGGCGCCTGCAACAACAGAACGGCGAGAAGAACAAGCAGGGCGGCGCCCAGCGCTATGAGCGCTTTGATCTTCGCGATGAGGATCAGGACAAGTGGCGGTAATGTCGCGACGGGACCCGGCATTCAGGCCAAGAGATCTCCCTAGCGGACACCACGGAGCAGAGCGCGAATTCGCTTGGACTCGGGCGCCTCGGGTTTCCGCTTGAGGAATTGCTGGTAACGGTCCACCATCTTATCGGGTTTGTCGAGTTTGCTGTAGGCGAGGCCGGCGTAGTAGTAGGCGTAGGCGTGATCCGGTTTCGCCCCGATTACCTTTTCGAGGTCGGCGGCGGAGGCTTCGAACTGATCGGCGCGCAGATAGACGAGCCCGCGATGGTACAGCACCAAGGGATCATTGGGATTGGCTTCGAGAGCGCTGCTCAGGATCGCCATGGCTCGATCGGTATCGCCCTGTTCAACTGCGAGGCGGGCATTGGCGACCTTCGCTTCCTTAGAGCTTTCGGAAAGCTCAGCGGCCTTGGCGGCTTGTTCGGCGGCGGGGCCGGACTTGTCCTGCTCCACCTGAACCAGGGACAGGTAGGCATGGGCGGCTGCGTTGTCCGGCTCACTGGCGACGACCTTTTGCAAGGCTGTTTCGGCGTCGGCGTACTCGTGCGATTCGTAGGCGGCGACAGCCTTGGCGAGGGCAGCCGATTCCTCACCTCTGGAAACAGCGGCGGCCAGGAACAGAACAGAGACAGCAGCGAACACCTTCATGGCGAACCTCCGACTATAAGACTCAAACGGGCAGCGTTTCGTTTCAGCAGAACGCTCAGCCCAGTTTACTCTTGAGCAATTCGTTGGCCATCCCGGGGTTGGCTTGGCCGCGTGAAGCTTTCATTACCTGCCCCACCAGGAAGCCGATGACGGTGGTTTTTCCGCCGCGGTATTGCTCTACTTGCTTTGGGTTGGCGGCGATGACGTCGTCTACGATCTTCTCAATCGCACTGGTGTCGCTGATCTGGCGGAGGCCTTCGCGATCCATGATGGACGAGGCGGAGTCTCCCGTTTCGAACATCTTTGCAAAAATTTCCTTGGCAAGTTTACCGGACAGCGCACCGGAGGCGATCAATTTTACGAGTTCGCCGAGGTTGGCGGCGGAGATGGGCGACTCGGTGATTTCCTTGCCGCCGCCCTTGAGCGCTCCAGCGAGTTCGCCGATCACCCAGTTGGCGGCAAGGCGCGCATCGCCGCCGGTGCGATGTGTTTCCTCGAAGAAGTCGCAGGTCTCGCGGGTTTGGGTGAGGACCTGCGCGTCGTATTCGCGGAGCCCATATTCCTCGATGAACCGTTTCCGCTTGACGGCCGGCAGTTCCGGCATCGTGGAGCGGATTTCGCCGAGCCACTCGGGGCCGATGTGGAGCGGGAGCAGATCGGGTTCGGGGAAATAGCGATAGTCATGCGCGGCTTCTTTGCTGCGCATGCTGACGGTCTCGCCGGTGCCGGAATCGTAGAGGCGAGTTTCCTGAACGACCTTGCCGCCGCTTTCGATGAGCGCGATCTGACGTTCAATTTCGTAGTCGATCGCCATCTTCAGAAATCGGAACGAGTTGAGATTCTTTACCTCGGCCTTGGTGCCGAACTGATCCGCGCCGCGAAGGCGAACCGAGACGTTGGCGTCGCAGCGAAGGTGGCCTTTCTCCATGTCGCAAGTGGAGACTCCGCAGAATTCCATGGCGAGCTTGAGTTCGGTGACGTAGGCGTAAGCTTCGTCGGAGCTCCGCATGTCGGGCTCGGAGACGATTTCGATGAGCGGCGTACCGCAGCGATTGAGATCAATGTAAGAGTATTGTTCCGAATCCCGAAAGCCTTCGTGGCTGCTCTTTCCGGCGTCATCCTCGAGATGAACGCGGGTGACGCCGATGCGCTTCAGCGTGCCGTCGGGGAGCACGACATCGACGAACCCATGCTCGGCGACGGGTTTGTCGAACTGGGAGATCTGGTAGCCCTTGGGGAGGTCCGGATAGAAGTAGTTTTTGCGCGCGAAGATCGAGGACTCACGCAACTGGCAATTGAGCGCGGTGGCGCCTTGCACCGCCATTTCGACGACGCGGCGATTGAGGACGGGGAGCGCGCCGGGAAGGCCGAGGCAGACGGGGCAGACGTTGGTGTTGGGCGGCGCGCCGAACGACGTGGGGCAGCCACAGAAAATCTTGGTGCGCGTGGCGAGTTGGACGTGGACCTCAAGCCCAATGACGGCCTCGTATTTGGCGAGGGTCTCCGGCGACACACCGGATGGAGCGAGTGTGGACATCCCTTCTATCTTACTTGTGCATTCGCGCTTACTTGTGCCTTCGCGTTCTGCCAGCCGGCGTCGAGGATGGAGCTCATTTGGTCGCGCACGGATTTGTGTTTGGGGCTGGTGGCCAGGTTGGTGTATTCACGCGGGTCGGTGCGATGATCGAATAGCTCTTCGGCGGGGTGAGGGCCGGTCCAGCGGATGAAGCGGTAACGGTCAGTAACAGCGGCGTGGCCGCGGATTCCATTGGGCGCCGTGACGGTGCTGAAGGCGGCCTTTTTCCAGGGTCGCGATGGGTTGTCGAGCAGCGGGACGAGGCTTTGCCCTTCGAGGTTCGTCTTGGGGGCGAGGCCGCCGAGTTCGGCGACGGTGGGATAGATGTCGACGAATTCGACCAGCGAGCGCGTGGACTTCCCGTTGCCGCGCCGGCCTTGGGCGGAGATGATGAGCGGCGCGCGCATCGATTCTTCAAAGAGACTGCGTTTGTGCCAGCGGTGATGTTCGCCGAGGTGCCAGCCGTGATCGCCCCAGAAGACCACGATCGTGTTGCGTCGTTGGCCTCGTTTGTCGAGATGATCGAGCACGCGGCCGAGTTGCCAATCCATATAAGACACTGAGGCGTAGTAGGCGCGGATGGCTTCCTTCTTCTCGGCGTCGTTCATGCCCATGTCGTTAGCGCGGGTGTTGATGGCGATTTCGCTGGCGAGGGGGATGTCGTCTTTGTCGTTGGGCGGGTTGACGACAGGCTTGATGCTGCTGAGCGGATAGAGGTCAAAGAACCGCGCGGGGGCGACGTGCGGCAGGTGAGGCCGCAGATAGCCGAGCCCAAGGAACCACGGCTTGCCTTTGGTGGTGTCGATGGTTTCGATGGCGATTTCGGTGGCGCGCTCATCGGCCTGATCTTTGCCATCGCCCTTAAAAGCGACCCATTCCCAGCTTGCGCGGCGGCCCTTGGTGATGTTGCGGCCCTCGCCAACGGTGTGCTGTTCTTTGCCGGGCGGGCTGATCGAGACATCCCAACTTGGCGGGTCGTCAAATTTGTTGGTCCCCACCGAACCGGGCACGTTCATGTGATACATCTTGCCGGCGCGGACCGAGTGCCAGCCGCTGGTGCGGAACAACTGAGGGAGCGTGACGGCGTCGGGCATGGTATCGCGCACCGCGATTTCGTTATCGAAGACGTGGGTGGTGTCGGGACGCATGCCGGTAAGCAGGGAGACGCGGCTGGGTCCGCAGACCGGGTATTGGCAATAGGCGCGGTCGAAGCGGACGCCTTCGGCGGCGAGACGATCGACGTTCGGGGACTTGACGATTGGGTGGCCATAGCAGCCGAGGGCGTGATTCATGTCGTCAGAGGCGACGAAGAGGACGTTGGGGCGTTCGGCTGCGGTCTTCTGGGGTAGAAGAAGCGCGGGCGCGGCGACGGAGGACGCGAGAAACTGACGGCGATTCATAATGGTCATCGTCTCAAAGAAGTGGGCCGTCGTGGGGTTGGGCGGCGGCTTACGGAACGCCAATGGTACCCATCGGCTGCCAGTCTGTGTTGTTCGCGGACAGGTCGCGCGCGGCCGCGTAGACAATGCGCTCGCCGGCGAAGCTCCCGGTGAAAGTGAAGGCAAGGTTCAACGTCAGATTGTTTCCTGACGTGGAGACTGCCGATCCGGCAGCGTTGATCGAACACTGGCTGTTGCTGACCGAGCCGGCGCCGGGGATGGGAATCGAGCCCACAAAAGGGCCGCCGGCATCGCCCGCGTCGTTCACCAACACCAGCGTATTGGTGGAGACGATGTAGGCGATGTAGCAGGCGTTGCGTCCGTCGATTGCATTGTTGATGAGGATATTGATGATGTTGAGGTCGCCGAAGCCGTTCGTGTCCGAGAAGACGCCGGTAATCGTGACGGTATTTGTGGCCGCCCGGGCGGGAGTGAGACTAACCACCGCGGTGCCGTTGCCGGGGACGATGCCACCCGGTATGTTCCAAACGCCTTGGGCTCGCCATCCTGTGTTGTTGCCACCGATGTCGCGCGCGGCAAGGTAAAAAACACGATTGCCGGGAAAGCCCGCCGCAAAGGTGATGTTCAGTACGAGCGTGAGCTGGTTTCCGGCTGTTGCGACGGAGGATCCGACTGCGTTGATCGTGCACTGGCTGTTGTTGATGCTGCCTGCTGTAGGGAACGTGAGTGAGCCTGCGTAGGGGCCACCGGCGTCACCGGCGTCGTTCACGAGGACCACCGTGCTGGTGGAGCGGACAAAGGCTACATAGCAAGCGTTGCGGCCATCGATTGCGTTGTTGATCAGAACGTTAAGGATGTCGAGGTCCGATGTGCCGTCACCGTCGGTGAACTGGAATGTGAAAACTTGGGAAGCGCCTGATCCGGAGGAGGGGCTGGGTACGCCTATGTCCGGAGGGGTGTTGCCGCAGACCCCGGACAGGCATTGAAGGTCGAGTCCATAGGTGACCGTATAGCCGTTAAATTGCTCAGAGACCCGAACGTAGTGGAGACCGGTCTTGTTGAGCAATTGGTTGGCGGCATTGAAGGGTGTAATTGGAGTCCCCTCCGGGTCGAAGACGGTTATGCGAGGTGTCCCAATGCCGTTCACTTTCGCTATCTGCAAGCTGACCGACGTTCCAGCGGAACCGCTGAAGGCGAAAAAATCAATGTCCCCAACGACGTTCAGCTCGTCTTGAATCAGTGCGCCATAAGGCAAGAATGTCGCTTTCGGCGAAATGGGAGTGATTCTTTCGAGGGCAACGGTATAGCTCACGGTATAGCCGTTGAACTGCTCGATAACTTGAATCCGGAAGGTTCCACTTGCATCCAGCGAAAGGCCGTTGACTCCTGAGTTAACGAGCTGTCCGTTCGGCCTGAACAATTTGATGATCGGTGTACCAACACCCGTAGTCTTCGCAACGAAGATGTCAATAACCTCACCGGCTTGGCCCTGGAAGGTAAATACGTCCGTGTCGCCAACAAGAGCCAGTTCGCACTGAACGATATCCCCATACGAGATCGGCGTCTCAAGTGGCTCGGCCAAGCACGTCTTCGCCGGCTCAGGGATAGCCCACGCAGGCGCAGCCAGCAGGAGCGGAAGCACCATCACCATCGCACGGAGTTTTCTCATGTTATCCCTTCTACTTGGAAGTGGGCACTGAGCCTCACCGGGCCGCATGGAAACTGCGTAACCCAACGGTTGAGTATTGAGTAAAGCTAACTTACCCTACATCCCTGTGCAGCGCGTGTCAAGCCAAAAGTAATCGGTTCCGTTCCGGTCAAAGCAGCGGGCCGTCTTGCGATCTCGTAGCGGGACGCCTGATGTGGCCGGGCCTCGGCGGAGCGTCGGTCCCGCAGCAGCGCTTGTACTTGGCGCCGCTGCCGCAGTGGCAGGGGCTGTTTCGCGACGGTTGGCCTGCTGCCTGTGCGTGCGGTGCGGATGATGAATGCGGTGGGTTCTCGCGGACGTTGGATTGTGCCATGTTGCCTCCTGCGACGAG
Source organism: Bryobacteraceae bacterium (assembly GCA_041740335.1). Classification (GTDB taxonomy): domain Bacteria; phylum Acidobacteriota; class Terriglobia; order Bryobacterales; family Bryobacteraceae; genus DSOI01. The sequence continues at coordinate 6,387 of JBGSME010001099.1, forward strand.
GGTAACAGGCGAAGTCAAGCGTTTTTGGTGAGAATCAGGATAGATATATTGACAATGCTGGAGTTATTTTCTATTTTATCCTGTG
>JBGSME010001100.1:0-6180 GCA_041740335.1 Bryobacteraceae bacterium
GCAACCCCGCCGCCATGGCCTCGTTCACCACCAGGCCCCATGGCTCGCGGCTGCTCGGCAGCACCAGCGCTCTTGCGAATGCGTACAGAGGAAGCAACTCCGGTGTCGTTTTCTGTCCCTCGAAGCGCACGGCGGATTGGAGTTGCAACTCACGCACACCTTCCTCGAGGGAGGTTCTCATGGGGCCATCTCCGGCCAACACGAGAGTTCCTTTCCAGCCGCGATCGCGGATTTCGGCGAAACTTCGAATCAGCATGTGGAGATTCTTTTCCGGCGCCAGCCGCCCTACATAGAGAAAATAGTCGTCCGGCAAGCCGAAGGAACCCGGTGTCTCTGCCGACCGCAGACGCTCTGCCCCGGCGTGAAAGTATTCGTTGTCCACCACGTCATAGCAGCCGCCGATCTTGGCCGCCGGGAAACCGAGATCCTTCAAATACGCCCTGTGCCGCTTGCCTCCGGCGATGGCGGCGGAGAACAGAGATCGGATCATCCCGCCCTTCACGGCTTCTTTCCACCAACGGCGGCGGTGATCCTGGCTGGTTGACTCGGTCATCAGGATGGCCTTGCGGCCTCGCTTGCGCGCCCAGATCGCGGCCGAGAGCGCGGGCAGGGTGTAGTAGCCGGGAACGAGCACCGCGGCGGGATCCAACTGATCGAGTTTTTTCCAGATCATCCTGGCCATCTGGTCCTGGGGGACATCGGCCCACCCGCTGCCGGGGAGAAGCGTTTCCATCGGCAAACCGACCCGATCCGCGGATCGAAAGACGAGCCCGCGATGCACGCCCGCGCCACCGACGAGTTCGACCCCGCGAACCCGGCCGTTGAGCGAGCGCTGCTCGGCCAGGGCGCGGAACCTCGCGACGTGATAGCTGTACCAGTCAATCCAGATTGCGCAAACAGCCCCTGGTGTTCTCATCGATTTCTATCTCTCGTATGCAGCAGTCCATTTGGGTGCCGCGTGCGCCGTCCAGGACGGACGCAGCGACTGGGCGATCGCCCAACTGAGCCAGATCGGCACCGACATGAGCAGAAGACGGAAGATTACGGCCTCCATGGTCTGCATGACGAGGTAAACCGATAGGGCAGCGAGTACCGTGTATTGGGCGACCCAGGGGCCGCCGGAGGTGTTCATTTTGTGCCACGCCCATGCGTATGCACGGCCAACGATCCACATTGCCACCACCGCCAACCAGCGGAATTCAAGCCAGAGGTCGGCAAAGATCCCCGGCGCGGCTCCATTGGCGCCCTCCCAGCCGAGCGCTTCCTTGATGCCCTCGCCAGTGCCTGCGTTGCGGGTAAGTTCGGACAAACCAAAATCTTCGTACTTGTTGGGCCAAAGAACGCTCGGGATTGGCCGGACGATCAACTGGGCCAGATACCGCTTGCCGAGGTAGAACGACTGCCGGGACTCCGCGCTCAAGATCGCGCCGGTTCCGTAGATGTACTCGTTCCCCGTATCCGGGGTCTCCACGATCCTGGTGATGTCGGTGGTGAAATCCTGGTCAGAACCCAGGTAGATATTGCCGCGGTTGGTCACCAGAAAGAGCATCAACAGACCAAGCACAAGGCCTGCGCCGACCGTCAGGGTGAGCGACGGCCGGGACCGGCGGTTCAAGAACCACGCCATGGCGAGAAAGACCGCGATCATGAAGGTGGGGCCGCGCCGCGACGTAAAAACAGCTTGGATCATCCATGGCGCGATGAAGGCCGCCAGCAGAGCCAGATAGCTGATCCTGATGCCGCGCATGGCAACGCCAAGCGCTACGAGGAGGAACCCGGGATACATCAGCATCGAGCCATCCCGGATATATCCGTTGTCGTCCCAGCCGCCGCTGTAGGGGCGGCTGAACGCTTCGTGCAAGCCGCCGACGTTCCGGATGCTGATCAGCCATGCGGCCAATCCGATCGCTCCCACCACCAAGCCACACCGAACCAGAATGCTCGCCTTTGGGCCGTCTTCGGCTTCCGGCGGCGCGTAGCGATCCACTCTCACGCCCAGGCTTAAGCACCCAAGAACCAGCGCAGCGACACCCAGCGTATTCCACGTCTGCACGAACACCAACTGGTCAGGCTGGAAGTAACCATCCAAACCTCCGCTGGCGGCAAGCTTCATCGGCATCCACGCGTAAAGAAAAACCAGCATGGGAGACAGGTACAACAGCGGATGAAACACGTCGCGGCTGCCCGCATAGGCATAGAGAGCGCCGCCGATTGCAAACAGCACGGTGATCCACGAGAGGAGCTCAAACATTGGAATGCACCAATTCCGCCGGTTGTCCGAGCAAAGCGGTGGACAGTTCGCCGACGCGAGACCGAAACAACTCCCAGGTGAATTGTTCCGCTCGCTTGCGGGCGGCAGCGCCCATCTCAGCCGCCTTTTCCGGGTGGACCAGAAATTCTTCCATGCTCGCCGCGAGCGATGCGGCGCATCCGGGCGGCGTCAGATAGCCTTCGATGCCGGGCCGCACCAGGTCGCCCGCCGCGGTCCGGGGGGTGCTGATGACGGGCAATCCGCTGGCCATCGCCTCCAGAACCACATGCCCGAATCCTTCCGCGAGCGACGGGAACACAAAAACGTCGGCACTCTGGTAGGCCTCGACGAGCCCGGCGGCGCTGACCGATCGCCGGATCTGGACGCGGTCTTCGAGTCCTCGAAACAAATTGGTATCGTCCACCGTCCAGCCGCACACCAACAGCCGGGCGTGTTTCGATGGCAACATCCGCATCGCGTCCAAGAGGTACTTGATACCCTTCCGCTGGTTTACGGTTCCCACGAAGAGGAACCGGACCGGACCGGACTCGCGGCGGCGATCGCGCGGCGGGTGAAACCGCGTCAGATTGGTGCCGTAGGGAATCACGTGAATCCTGCCGGCCGGCGCTCCGCTCGCGATCAAGGTTTCGCGCGTGAACGACGAAGCGACGATCCAGTGGTCAGCCATTCCCGTCTCGGCCGACAGCCGCTCGAAGTCCCGCGGCGGCAGCGCCAGTTCCCATTCCTTGCTCAGCGATTCGGCGCAGTCGGGATGCAACTGGCGCTCGGTTTCGAGAATCTCGCGAACCCGCGCCGGATGCGGATGCAGTTGAAACAGAACACGGGGACCGGGGCCGGTGTAGTTCCCGAAAGCACTGTGTCCGTAGTAGCTGTAGCTAATCAAGGCGGAACCACGCTCGCTGGCGAGCCTACCGGCGTGTTCGCCCAGACACCGGTCCGACCAACGCGTGGAGCGCCGATGCCATTCGAAAGGTGCGCTCTTCAGCTTGGAAAGACCGAGTGACAGGAGCCCGCTCTTCCAGCAGGTGGAAACACGGTTCGTGGTGTCACTGTCAGACCATCGCTGCCCGAGCATGTCCACCGCCGGACGCGGCAGGAGACGGCTTACAGCGCCGGCCCACCGGCGATCGGCGGGCCAGTAAAGATCGGTGACGAGGGACTCGAGCAGACCGCGTTCGGCAAGTGCACGCGCAACGTGATACCCGTCGCGGGCGCCGCGATGAACCACAACTGCTTTTCGCGTTTCCAATTCCATCCTTAGGCGCGCGGGATCGCGACGATGTCGTCCCACTCGATGAGGTTCAGTTGCTTAATGGTGAGGGGCTCACCGGGTTCGCCCCGATTGGTTAACTCGTGGGGCTGGTAGCCGTTCGATTGAAGCCGGTCATACAGTTCTTCCACGCTGGTACCGGAATTCCTCAAAAGGGGCGGGCACAATTCAAGGAGCATCAACGGGACCCGGCAGTTTCGGAGGCACTGCCGGGCCCCGTCGAGCACGAAGGGCTCAAGCCCTTCGGTATCGATCTTGAGAAAATCGACCTGCGAGATTTTGTTGGTGTCGCAGTAGCTGTCGAGCGTTGTCATCGGCACTCGTTGGAGGCCGTTCTCGCCGCCTTCGGCTGCGTCCAACTGGACGTGGCTGGTGGCGGGACTGTCTGGCCTCATGAGGAATTCCACGTGCCCGTCGCGCGGTCCGACGGCAACGCAGTTCAGCTTCACGACGCCTCTGGTGGTTGGGCTTTTGCCGATGTTCCGCTCCAGCTTGGCGAAGGTTCGAGCCGCCGGCTCAAAGGAATGAACCTGGGCGAATCCGCGCCCGGCCAACTCCGCGGTGAACAAGCCCAAGTGCGCTCCAACGTCAATGGCGGTGGGCCGTTGCGAACCGGAGCGGCGAAGGCAATATTCGATCAGCCGGCGCTGCGCCCGCGATATTCCGCTGCGAAAGCACCAGTAGTCGGAAAAGCTGATCCAACCCTGAATGTCGGTGAGCGCGCACTGCACCGCGGGGCCTTCTCCTCTGACGAACGAGGACCAGAGCCACCGCGAGTAAGCGCCCGGCATCCCCCTGGTCGACAGGAGCCGTGTCATATTTCGAACGAGCGATTGTGCCATTGTCAGTTTTCCGTTATCCTCTGCATTCCCGTTTTGGCGTGCCTTCGTGGGCGCGCCTTTTAAAGTAGTTCCTGAAAGCAACCGCGCAGTTTGGCCGCCGCGGCCGTCCAGGTGAATTGCCGGGACCGTATCCGTCCGCTTTGCCGCAGCGACTCTTTCAGCCCCGCGTTATCCAACAGCGCCTCGAGAGCCTCCACATGGGCGTCGGCCGAATCGGGCGGAACCAGCACCGCCGCGTTGCCGGCAACCTCAGGCAGTGAGGAGCTGTCGCTCGCCACAACGGCGGCGCCGCATGCCATCGCTTCGATCACCGGGATGCCGAACCCCTCGTAGCGGCTTGGCACCCAGACGGCCTGGGCCGCGTGGTAGAGCGAGCATAGCGCTTCGTCGCTGACGAACCCGGTGAGGCGGATAGAATGGATTTCGCGGACACGTTCGGCGAACTCCGGATCGCAATGGCCCGCGACGACGAGCAACACATCCGGCAGCTTGCGGTGGAGCAGCGGCCAAGCCTGAAGCACCAGGGGCGCGTTCTTGCGGTGGTGCAGTCCTCCGGTGAGCAGTATGAACCGCCGGTCTGACAGGGCTGTCCGCCGCAGATACTCCTCGCCTTCTTCGCTGACTGGCTGAAAGAATCGCGGCGGCACGGCGTTATGCACCACGCGGAGGCGGGACGCGATGCTCGGGAAGAACGTCGCGAGGCGGTCGGCGGAGAATTGCGAAACCGTGTGGAACAGATCCACCTTACGGGACATCGTCGAATAGAGAAAGCGCCACTTCCACCGCTGGCGCATATTCGCAAAGCTTCGTGCATGCGCCGAAGGTTCGAAGTACGCCGCGTCGTGCAACGTCGTCACCAGCCGGCATCGCGCGGGCACGTAGGACTCCATCGTGCAATGAACGATATCGACGTCGGGCCAATAGGATTCGGCGTTGGGCCGCCCGGTGAGAAGCCAGCGGGCCTGCTGCCGCGATGTGTCGTTGGCGAACAGATGGTAGGAGAACCCGGTCCAGGGCGCACCCACCTTCGGCAGGATCGCCCGGTGGTCTCGCGCGTCGGCAAGCACTCGCAAATTGACGGCGTCCAAGCCGGCCACGTGTTCGGTAAGCTGCCGGGCTACCCGGCCTGCTCCCGTTGAGCCGTGGATGTTGCGCAAATGGACGTAGGAGAGAACGTTCATGCAGCCCCGGCTTCCACCGCGGCGCGGGTTCCGGCCGCCGCCAACATGGAGGAGGCGCGAAACTCCCACGTGCCCTGACGGCTTGCTTCCCAACGCGCCCGTTCCTGCCCGTCCACGAATCCGGAGGCGGCCAATCGGCGCAGTTCGGCCGCCACATCTTCGCCGTTATCGACGAGCTTAAGCAGCGGTTCCTTGTCCAGCAGTTGATCCACGCCGCGCGAAGCCAGAATCGGCCGGCAGGCCGCCAGATGTTCGAAGAATCGCGTGGGGCTGGCCGCACGCGTGGGATCTTGCCCCTGGTATGGCATGAAGGCTGCGTCGAAGGTGCGGCTATAACGGCACAACTCGCCGTAGGGTTTCGGGCCGGTAAACCTCACGCGCCCGCCGCGCGCGATCACTTCGGCTCGTGCCGCGCTCTGCTCCCGGCCACGGATCTTCATGTTGACCGGACCGACGAAAATCCACGAGACGTGGCTGCTTCGCGAAATGGAGTCGCGAATCAGCTCCCAATCGAGATTGCCCGCGAGATTGCCGATCACGCCTACCCAAGGGCGCGGCAAATCGGCGATGTCGGAGGGGGCTTTGTCCGGCGCGAGCAGCGGCGCGGCCAGCAGG
>JBGSME010001101.1:0-2575 GCA_041740335.1 Bryobacteraceae bacterium
TGCGCGCGTCGAGCGCGAAGACATTGCCTTCGTTGGTGCCGGAGAAGACCAAGCCTCCGGCAGTGGCCAGCACGCCGGCCCACGGCGCGGACTGGAGCCGGAACTCCCAGGCCATGCGTCCGGTGGCGGCCTCTAACGCACGCAGGGCACCCCACTGCTGATCTTCCGGAATCCGAGTCTCGCCGCCGCCGGCGAAAAACGTTCCGGGCTTATACTCGGCCTCGCGCTTGAAGTAAGTGGATCCGACTTCGCGAGTGGAAACGTAGACGAAGCCGGTGTGGGGCGAGTAAGCCGGCGAGAACCAGACAGTGGCTCCATTCAAGCTTGGCCAGACGAGATTGCCTTGCTCGTTGGGTTCGGTGGCAGGAATCACGATCGGCTTACCGCGATCGTCCAAGCCTTTGGCCCAGGTTTGTTTCGCGTAGGCGCGCCCGGCGAGGAACTGGCCGGTGACGCGATCGAGCGCGTAGTAGAACGCATTGCGATTGGGATTTACGATCAGCTTTCTCGGTTCGCCGCGCACTTCGGCGTCGATAAGGACGGGGACATGGGTGGAATCCCAATCGTGGGTGTCGTGCGGGGTGAATTGAAAATGCCAGCGCAACTTTCCGGTGTCGGCATCGAGGGCGATGAAGGAACAGGCGTAGAGGTTGTCGCCCTTGCGGCTATCGCCGTTCCAGTCCGGACCGGGATTGCCGACACCCCAGTAGACAAGGTTCGTCGCGGCATCGTAGGATCCGGTGACCCAGGTGGACGCACCACCGGTTTTCCAGCTATCGCCGGCCCAAGTCTCATTTCCGGGCTCGCCGGGGCCGGGCACGGTGTAGAATCGCCACAATCTCTCGCCGGTGGAGGCGTGATAGGCGTCGACGAATCCGCGGATGCCGGCCTCGCCGCCGCTGACGCCAACCAATACTTTGCCATTGATCGCCAGTGGGGCGAGGGTCATGCTGTAACCAGGCTTGTAATCGGCTACCTTGGCGGCCCAACGCTGTTGACCGGTTCGGATATCGAGAGCGATGAGATAGCAATCAAGGGTGGCGACGTATAACTTGTCGTCAAGGACGGCGGGGCCGCGATTTACATGGCCGAAACCGATTGACTGATAGTCAGGAGGGATGGGCCGCTCCCATTTCCAAAGGACGCGGCCTGTGCGCAGGTCAAGCGCGGAGGCTTTATTGGGGGCGGAAATGTACATAACGCCGTCGGCGACGATGGGTGAAACCTGGGTCCGCGGGAGCTCAAACTGGTGCGCCCAGCGGACGCGCAACGCGGAAACGTTGGCGGGAGTAATCCGGGTGAGCGGCGAGTAACGATGGCCGAGGTAGTTACCGGAGTAGGTAAGCCAGCTTCCGGGTTCTTTGTCCGCATTCACGATCCGTTCGAATGGAACCTGGGCGGCGGCAACGGAGGCGGCCAAGACCAGCGCAGCGAGTTTCATTGTTTCCCCCGTAGTCCCGCGAGGTAGGCGACGAGATCATCCAATTCGGCCGCCGCGAGCGAGTTGGCGAACGATGGCATCGTGCTTTCGCCGGGATAGCGGCGTAAGTTTTTCAGATCGGATTTCCGAAAACTATGGAAGCGCCCGGCGGCGTCGGCGAGCTGGATGGTGAAGGGGTCCTCGGCGGCGCGCGTTCCGGCCACGATGTTCCCGTTGACGGGGACGACTTCGACCTTGAGGAATCCGACGGGCAAGAAAGCGTCCGGACGGACAAGGGACTCGCGCAGGTGCGCGGCGTTGCGTCTGGCTCCGATCGCCGTCAATTCCGGCCCGCGGGGTGTACCGGAGCCATCGACGATGTGGCATCCGGTGCATCCGCGTGCGCGGAACAGGGTGCGTCCGCGTTGGGCGTCGCCGGGCAATTTCTCTTCGGCGACGCTGCCCAGCGATTGAACGTGCGCGGCCACACTCGCCACTTCCCGCACGGAGAGCTGCCATGCGCCGGGCATTTCCGGAGGCAGGCCATCGGCGATTATTTTTCGGAGAGTGTCGACATCGGGAGCCTTGCCGAGCACGGGGCGGTTGAGCGCCGGACCACGGCCGCCGGTACCGTTTTGCCCATGGCAGACGGCGCACTGCGAGTCAAAAACTTTGCGCCCGACGGCGGCGTCGGGGATGGAATCGTGGGCGGTTTGAGCCCACGCAGCGGTTACGGAGACCGCGCTCAAGAACAATAGAACAGGCCACATACTCAGGCCTGAGTATACGCCTGGATCGCCGAGCGGCGGTAGAATAGTGACCAAGCCGCATGTTATTTTTGTTCCTGCTCGCCGCCGCCGTGCCGGACTTCTCGCAGGTCCACACGATCTTTACCGCGCGTTGCACGGGCTGCCACAGCGAGGCGGCGCGGCAAGGGGGGCTGTCGCTCGAAACGCACGCAGGAGTGCTGACGACGGTGGCAGTTGGCAACAGCGGCGCGAGCAAACTGATGTCGCGGATCCGGGGCGACAAGCCACCGCTGATGCCGATGGGGGGCCAACGGCTGGATGCGGCCGAGATTGCTACGATCGCGGGCTGGATCGATGGTGGAGCACCGGGCCCGGCGCGGACGGCAGCGCCGAAATGGGCGCCTTC
>JBGSME010001102.1:0-3390 GCA_041740335.1 Bryobacteraceae bacterium
CGGACCACCACCGTCGCCCCGGACCCCACTTCGCCCTTCGCGACACGCGCCGCAAGCGGCTGTATCAGGTGGCGGTGAATTGTCCGCTTCAGTTCACGGGCGCCGTATTCCTGGCTGACGCCGCGCGTGAGCAGAAACTGCCGGGCGTCGGGAGTCACCTGGAGGTCAAACGCTCCCGGACCCAGACGGGTCTGGACCAGTTTTCGAAAATCTTCGAGATTCATCTCGAGGATCGCTTCGAGCGACTCGGTCTGCAGTGGACGATAGGTCACCACTGCATCGATGCGATTGACAAACTCCGGCGCGAACGTTCGCCGCACGGCGTGCTGGCCGATCCTGTCAAGCCGGGCAGTGAGGTCCGCCGGCGCCAACCCGCCGCCTAGGGCCTCAAAGCCGAAGCCCGGCCGGATGGTGCGAGCCATTTCGCGAGCCCCCAGATTGCTGGTGAGAAAGATCAGCGCCCGTTCGAAATTGACGGTATTGTTATCACCGAGCCGCAAGGTGGCTTTGTCGAGCACACCGAGCAGAAGCCGTGTCATCGATGGCGCCGCCTTCTCGATCTCGTCAAACAGCACGACCGCGAGGCTCGACCGCTCGCTGGTAACGGCATTGAGTTTCGCCTGGGAGAGCAGAGGCTGCGTCTCACGGTGGCCTAGGTATCCCGGCGGCGCACCGATGAGTTTGGCCACTTCGTGGTCCATCTGGAACTCCCCACAATCCACCTTCAGGACGTTTTTCTCACTGCCATGGAGGACCGCCGCCAGCGCCTCCACCGTCTTCGTCTTTCCTGTACCACTGGGCCCCAGCAGCAGGAATACCCCTGCAGGCCTCCCCTCGGGTGCCAGGCAGGCCTGATACATCCGAACGTAGGGTACAACCGCCGAGACGGCGGCCGGCTGCCCTACGATACGGGCGGACAGAGCCTGTTCAATGTCTGGTGTTGACTCCTCGGCCCGATCGGGGTCTGGAATCCGTCGAAGCCGGCTGGTATTTAGCACGGAACGCAAAGTAAGTCGCCCTCCTTTCGAACTTGAAGATAGCGTTCGAGGAGGGCGCAGCAGGCGATCCGTGGGCAAACCCAATCGGGTATTTTGGGCGGGCGGAGAGCCGTATTAGGTTGAAAAAAAAGTGCTTATGAATGATGCCCGATCGTCCAACAAAATTCTAAAACGCTTGTGACGCATCGGGGCAGGGCGCACGGCGGCAGGGCGCTACTTGCGGAAGCGGACCGTTTCCGAGAGGGTTGCGTTGCCGATTGTCTGGACCTCGAGGCGAAAAGTCACGTCGGGGGAAGCATTCCGGTAGATCACGCTGCCGTTCCTAAGCTGCAACGGGTCAAGCGGGACGGTTTTTTCGGCGCCACCATCTCTGATCAGCAACTGGCCGCCGGTGGTCTTTTCGATCGCCGGTGAGGACCGGTCCCAACGCAGCAGCAATCCCTGTCCGGACGGCGCGGCGGACATTCCCAGGGAGTAGGGATTCTGACTCGATGAGGCTACGGGAAGCCGCATGCCGACACTGGCGGTGATCAGCATGCCGAGCACAAGTCCAACCAGGACGAAGACGAACGAGAGCGGGATCCAGACCCAGCCGGTCTTTCTGCGCTGCCCGGACACGACGTCGCGGGTGGCGGTGGGAATTCCAAATGACAGTTGGTCTGAGGTGAATGAGTCTTGCATGAGAGAGTTGGATGCCGTAGCCATGTTGAGGCCTCCTTTGGGGTTCCGAGGCGACTGCGACGCTGTTCGTAAATTTTTGATAGCTGGGGAGTTGAGCGGAGCAGCGAGGTTCAGTTCGGTGATCCCGTGCCGCTCCGCGCGGTGGCTGCCGGGCACCGGAGCGGTGAAATTCGCTTCCGGACCGGGGCTGGACTGGGCCGGCGAAACCAGTGCCGGGCTTTCGCCTGACAATTCGCGGGGATGAAATGGGAACTCGAGATAGCTGGCGTCGGACTTCAGCGCGGTCGCTTCCCGAAAGAAGATGCCGGCGACGCCGGTCCGGGTGGCAAAGGGCTTCACCAGAAGAACGATCGACGCCGGATCGCGGAAGTACTGGTGGAACATCGATTGGTCTTCCGCCGTCATCCCCAATCCTTCGCGGGTGTGGCTGCGGTAGAAACCGACGGCGTAGGTCCGTTTGCCCTCGGCGGGCGCCCACCGGGCCAAGGTGTCTTCGAAAAGCACCTGCTCTTCTCCAGAGAGAAGCCAGGATGTCCCTTGAGCGTGCTGGCAGGGCACGGGCTCGAAATCCTCGACAACTACCCGGTGTCCGGTTGGTGTCGCCTGCACCGAACCCAGCAGGATTCCACCCATTTCGACACCGCGCCGCGGCACCACACCAAAGCCGCGCATGATTTCCTGCGACAGGCGGTCCACATTGTCGATATCCAATTCAACCGAAACGGGTTTGCCCGGCACCTGCCACAGATAGGGCGGGTGCGGCGCCACCGCCGCCGAGCCTGTCTTTGAACTGCCTCCGTGGTGGGAGCTTTCTCCGTGGTGGATCGTTCCGTAATCGATCTTTCCGTCGTCCGTCATCAGTCAGTCTTTCTGGCCAACGTCCTGGGCGGCTGGAGGTGTCACCAGCCCGCATGGGACTATTTTGCTATCGGACAATTAGGTCAAAACCTTCAGGGGATGGCATACTTATTCCTTACAAGCCAATCGAGCCACTCTGAGCTTCTTACCCGATGGACCCTTGTCTCTATCTGATCGCCACTCCAATCGGCAATCTCGAAGACATCACCTACCGCGCGGTTCGCATTCTGGGCGAAGTATCGCTCATCGCCTGCGAGGACACCCGGCAGACCCGCAAACTGCTCCATCATTATGGCATCACCACTCCCACGGTCAGCTACCATGAGCACAATGAGAAGGAACGGAGCGAAGAGCTGGCGTCGCGGATTCTGGCGGGGCAACCGGTGGCGCTGGTCTCAGACGCGGGTACGCCGCTGATTTCGGACCCCGGGTTCCGCGTGGTCTCGCGGGCAATTGCCGCTGGAATCACGGTGGTGCCAATCCCGGGACCGTCGGCCACCCTCACGGCCCTGGCGGCGAGCGGACTCCCGGTGGACGCGTTCCGGTTTGGCGGTTTCCTGCCGGCCAAATCCGGACAGCGGCGCCGCGAACTCCAGCGTGCGGCCGCCGGCGCCGATACGCTGATCTATTACGAAGCTCCGCACCGCCTCCGCGATACGCTGGCCGATATCGAAGCGATTCTGGGGCCGGAGCGGCCGGTAACGGTGGCGCGCGAGCTTACCAAGATCCACGAAGAGTTTCTGCGCGGCCCGGTGTCGGAAGTGTCCCGTACGCTCGCGGCGCGCGAACTTGTCAAAGGAGAAATCACTCTACTGATCGGCCGGGGTGCGGAAGCTCCGGCCGCAACCGGCCC
>JBGSME010001103.1:0-3560 GCA_041740335.1 Bryobacteraceae bacterium
GTACATCACTGTATCTCCGGAGGACAAACGCCGGTATTGAAGAATTAGATTTTGCAGCGCTTCGGTTCCGTTGCGGGCCAACGCAAACTCAGCGGCGGGCGCGCCCAGGAGTTGACCGAGCCTCATGCGCACTTTCTCCATTCTCATAGTCCGTTCGTTGCCAGGGATGCCGTCACGGACAAAAGCGATGTTCTGCCGGTTCAGAAACTCAGTTTGCTTCAGGTACTCCGCGTAAACTTCGCGGGGCATCACGCCCCAATACGCGTTCTCGAGGTTCGCTACCTTCCGGTCGACATCCCAAAGATCGGGAAGGGTGTTGAGAATGAGCGGCGCGGGTTCTAGTTTGGATTGCGCAGCGGACAAGCCAGCCACGGCACCGATTAATTGACGGCGGGTCAATAGTGATTCCTCCTGCTGCGCGGCGCGGTTTTGAACAACTCCGGATCGGCGGTTGATTTAGTTGGTTTACGCAACCATGATTCGTGATTCTCGCATGGCGCAGCAAAGTTGTTCAACCTGGCTGCTGCATGGAACGGCGCATGGCTTCCGCGCTGGCGAATCCAGTGACCGCAGCGACTTGCTTCGGGGTTGCTCCGGCGCTGGCTAGCAGAGCCTGCGCCACCGACACACGGAGTTCATGAACGAACCTCGCAGGGGTTATTCCCTTGGCTTTTGTAAATACGCGTGCGAAATGCCGTGGACTCAACCGGCAACGACTAGCGAGAGCGGGTACATTAAGATCCGCGTCGAGATGGTCCGCTATCCAGGCGCAAAGATCCTCGATGGACGGGTTGGAACTTGCCTGAGTCGCAAGGAAGCTGCTGAGTTGCGAATGGCTAGCGCCGCGACGTAGGAACATCACCAAGTCCTGGGCAATCCGGGTTGATCGGGCAGAGCCGTGATCTTCCTCGACGAGCGCCAACGCCAAGTCCATGCCCGCCGTCACACCACCTGACGAATAGTACGCATCGTCTTTCACAAACAGAGGTGTGTGCTCTACATGGATCTTCGGGAAGCGCTCACTCAAGCGCTCACACCAGTCCCAATGCGTCACGGCTCTGCGATGGTCAAGCAAGCCGGCCTTAGCAAGCACAAAGGTCCCCGTACAGATCGAGCAGACGCGCCTTGCGGTCTCAGCAATGCCGCGAAACCAGTCCAGGAAGTTGTCGCTGCAAAGTAATTCCTCGGCCCCCCCGCCGCCCGGTACAACAAGCGTGTCGACCGGACCGCTCACTTTCTGGAAGTCAGCCGCACCGCCCAGTGTAAGCCCACAACTGGAAACAATCGGACCGGTCTCGGAAGACGCGAGTTCGACCTTGTAGCCGCCGCAGCGTGCGAATACTTCGAAGGGGCCGGTCAGATCCAGTATTTGAATGGGGGGAACAGCTACAAAGAGAACTCGCTTCAACTGGAGCGTCGAGATGGCCGAATTTGCAGGGGGAATGTCATTGCCGGGCGTTTGGGGCTGACTCATACTGGACTCATGAAATCCCTTCGTCACCTAGTGCAAGCCGGATGTGCGGCGCTCGCTATCGCTGCCTTTTTCCATGGCTCCGCTGCTTCGCAGGAGCCTCAGACTCCCGCGAAGCGAGACATCCGCTTCACCGCGGAGGGCAAGTTGGAGTTCCCGGACAATTTCCGCGAATGGATCTTTCTGTCGGCGGGGCGAGGAATGACGTATGGACCGTCGGCCGACCCGAACGGCCCGCCGCAGTTCGATAACGTATTCGTCAATCCTGCTGCGTATCGGGCGTTCAGAAATAGCGGACGCTGGCCTGAGCAGTCGATATTCGTACTGGAGATCCGGGATGCCAAGACCGAAGGGTCGATCAACAAAGGCGGGCAGTTTCAAGGCGACACGATGGCGATCGAGGTCCTGGTGAAAGATACCAAGCGCTTCGCCGACACGCGCGGATGGGGCTTCTTCGAGTTCGGTGCGGACAAGCGCAATGCGGTGGCGAAGCTGCCCAAGAGCGCAACCTGCTACGGATGCCACGAGGGGAATGCGGCGGTGGAGCACACATTTGTCCAGTTCTATCCGACGCTGACTCCGATCGCGGCGAAGTACAATACGCTCCGAACCCCGGCTCCGGCCAAATAGCCACACGCTCCCCATCAGATTGTTCCCGTCTTAACCGCGGCGACGGTTTCCCGCGATGCGATAGCTGCCGCCACCAAATAACATCCGGTTCCAACGGCGAGGGCCACCGTGAAGCCAAAAGTCATCGCGATCATCAGGCTGGTGACCGTACCGATTACGGTAAAGAATCCATTCACTCCCCAGGCCCAAGGCACCAGCTCGGGGGCTCGGTTGGCAATAAAGCGAAGACCCAAGGGGAACGGCATCCCAAGGAGAATTCCTAGCGGCGCCAGCATGCACAGCGAAACCAACAAGCGGAGAGGAAAGGATAGGCCAAGTGTTTGGTGGAGGACAAAGGGCATGCCGAAGGAAATCAGCAAGGTGACCAGCAGAAGGGCCGACATTACGAAGCGCAGCCCTTTCGTAGAGGTGACACGCGCGGCGCAGGCAGAGCCCATCCCGCTAAAAATCAACAGACTGCCTAGAACTAAAGCGATTGTGTAGGCAGGCTGTCCAAGGTACAGCGCAAGCCGGCTAATCAGGGCCATTTCGATTGTGATGAAGCCGAAGCCAAGCGCGGAGAAATAGACGAGAGGTCGCCAATGCACCGTGACCGAGGTATTCGAACGAAGGCGGGTAAGCGGTAGCAAAATACACACGCCGGCGACCACGATTGCCTGAGCGAGCAGCATGAGAAGACTCACTTCGGCAACTGGTCGATCACCGAGCATAAAGTTACCGACTCGATTCACTCCAGATAGCTCCTTAAGCGCGTCTGCGCCGATACCAGACCACCTGGTGAGGTGATTGAAGAAGGGACGATCATCAGTAGCCGGTGCCAATTCGCGAGCTTGCGACCGGTAGAGGCGAGGGAGATCCGGCGTATTGGCAATCTCGGAGAAGTGTGGCGATTTATCAGGCGCCAATGGAGTGTAAATTGTCTCCCTAGCCGTATCGCGATCGGAACGAAGGGGAAGGCCTATACGGACCAGCCGTTCGATCGAGGTGATCTCGGAATTAGTTAGCGGCGACTTCTTTATGATGATGTCGGCCTCAAAAGCCTTGCGATCTTCACCGAACATTCGAAGCTCGCCTGCGTCCGGTACAGCCCGGAAGAGATAAAAATGACGAGTTGCGTCGGTAACGCCCCGAGCGAGTAAGGCTTCGCGGGCGGTCGCCATCAAGCGCGGCATATGCGGCTCTGGCCTGGAGAAGAAGATCGTGCCATCGGGGCCCAAATGGTCCAGATATTCTTCGAAAGCTTCCTTTGTGAGAACGTAGTTTTCGGTCAAGGACATGGCGCCTGACATCACGGCCGCATTGCTAATGGTGTGAACGGAAATTATGGCGTCATAGGTATCCTTGGAGCGGCGCAAGAAACTCCGGCCCTCATCTTCGATCAGCCGAACCTCCGGCTGCTGAAAAAGGCCGCCCCAGTAATCCGTCATGCGATGACTGACGAGGTCGACGATGGTCGGAT
>JBGSME010001104.1:0-5361 GCA_041740335.1 Bryobacteraceae bacterium
GGCGCAGCCAGTGCCCGGTCGATCGGATCCCGCCCAAGATACAGCATCGCGAGCGCCAGACCGGCGGCTACCGCGTACCGAGCCCAGCCTCTGCGAACCGGGATCGCCGCCGGCGCCGGCATCGGCAGAATGTTGTCCCCGGGCTTGTTATTCAACGCGCGCCGGCAGTCCGCGCAGCGGCTCAAGTGATCTTCGAGCAGCATGCGCCTGGCCGGCTCCAGTCGTCCGGCCGAATAGTCGGCGGCAGACGCCCGGAAGCCGGCGCATAAAGCCGTCACGCCGGAGGCCGCAAGATTGGTCCACACCCGATCCCGTGCCTGTTCGAATGCGGCGGCGTCGACAGGTTCGCTGCGGATCTCGTCAAGGATGTTTTCGAAACGATCGTTGGGAACTGATTCCTGGGCCATGTCGGTTTCCTTTCTGGTGTTCATCGAATCACGTCTTGCTGCAGGGTTTGGCGGATGCGGTGGAGGCGTGTGGCCACCGTGCCTCGCTCCAACTCGAACATCTCCGCCAGTTCGATGTTCGTCAGGCCTTCGATGTAGCGAAGGACAAATAACTCGGCGTCAATCGGCGCGAGGCGCGCCAGTGCTTGCCGGAGGCCCTCTTTTCGAAGAAGACCGCTACCCGGACTCGTCGGTGCTTCGCGGCCCCACTCCCCAGCCTCGATCACGGTTTCGGCTTTGCTTGTCCGCTTCCGAAGCAGGTCGATCGCGGCGTTCGACGCGGCTCGTTTGAGATACGCCTCCGGCGACCGTGCCGTGTCGATCGTCCTGGCGTGATGCAGAATCCGTAGAAAGACCGTTTGCAGGACATCTTCGGCGTCGGCTGGCCGCCCGGTGATCCGCAGCGCGGCGTGATACACCGCCTCGGAGTGTTGGCGGTAGAGTTCGGCGAATTCCGGGGACACGTCTGGTACCGGCGGGGCCTCTTCCATCATTAGAATAGCTGGATTTTGTTCGAGCAACTCGTTGTGCCTCATCTTCCAATACGAGCCCGGGACCGCTTCTATTACAATCGGATCGCCGGGCGCGCAAAAATGCAGGTCCGGGTGCAGAAAAAAGGAGCACTTTGTCTGATTCTGGTGAATACTGGAGGTAGCAAGGAATCCACCCGATGCAGAGAATCAGTTCCCTGTTGATTGTGGCCGCATTGTCCCTCGCTCGTCCGTCCGGCGGCCAGACGGCCCCCCCTTCTGACGACCCTTCCGCGGCCTGTATGGCGTGCCACGCCGGCAGCGCGGAATCGAAGCGCGGCGACACCGAGATTGACCCGGCGGCCTATGCCAACTCCACGCATGCCAGCATCCTCGGCTGTCCAGGATGCCACTCGGAAGGTTTCGAGGACTATCCTCACAAAGGCAAACGATCTGCCGCTCCGGATTGCACGGTGTGTCACAGTGGCGACGACTCGATGCCCTTTAATCGCGCGCAGATCGAAGCCGATGTCAAGGCCAGCGTTCATGTCACGCTGTTGGCGAAGCTGAGCCGACGCCTCGACGATGACGATTTGCCCATGTTCCCGTGTACCAGTTGCCACTACCCGCACGACTTTCGCCCCGTCCGAGACATGCCATCAATCGCCGAAGCCGTCCACGTGGGCAACGCCGTATGCCTCCAATGCCACGCCGCGGCAAACCCCAGGAACGGCATCAGCGCCGAACAAACGATGGCCAACCTCACCGCCAAGCATGCATTCATCCCTATGTGGGAATTGCACACCAAAGCCGCGCGCTGCGTGGACTGCCATACCCCCGGCAAGGAAGCTACCATCCATCGCATTCTGCCCGCCTCCCAGGCCCAGCGCGATTGCGTCCAGTGCCACAGCCGCGATTCGCTGTTGCTGCGTAAACTCTACCAACACGCCGCCGGCCAGGAACGCGCCCAGGGCGGTCTCTTGAACTCTGTCATCTACAACGACGCCTATCTGATCGGCGCAACAAAATTCGAATGGCTTGACCGGCTGAGCCTGGCTCTGTTCGCCATCACCGTCGCCGGAATCGCGCTGCACGCCCTTGGTCGGTGGTGGGGATCGCGGCGAAGGAGGACTTCATGAATCGGACACTGAATCTGTATCCCGGCTGGCTGCGCGCTTGGCACTGGACGAACGTCGGACTCTTCGTCGCGCTGGCGATCACCGGCACAAGCATGCATTTTGCCGAGCCCGGCGCCCCTCAAGTCGATTTCCGCACCGCCCGGTTCGTCCATAACAGCGCAGGGCTTCTGTTGACCGCGTTCTACATCTTCTATCTGGCCGGAAACGCGCTTGGCCGCAATGGGCATTACTACCTGCCGCAAGGCGACGATCTCGGGCGAGGACTGCTGCGCCAGGCTCGCTACTATCTCGGCGGAATCTTTCGCGGCGAACCGCATCCCTACGGGCACTCCCGGGACCGGAAGTTCAATCCGCTCCAGAAACTCACCTATGCCGGGTTGATGTATCTCGTATACCCGCTCCTGCTGGTTAGCGGCTGGTTGATGTTCTTTCCCGAGAAAATGCCCGAACGGTTGGCAGGCGTTACCGGTGTCGGCGTCGTGTCGCTGGCGCACTCCGCAATCGGCTATGCCCTATCGCTGTTCATGGTGGTCCATATCTATCTGGGAACCACCGGGGAGACTCCGGGCGCGCTGTTCCGTGCCATGTGGACCGGATCGGTTACTCCTCCCGCAGACCCAGATCCTTCAGGATCTTAGGCTTCTCCTCTTCCATTGCCAGCATGACGTGGCAGCCGTTGCAGTCCTGCCCGATCGTCTTGGCCCCTCCCGTGGTCTTGTGCTCGTCGTCGTGGCAGCGGAAGCAGCCCGGAAAATCGTTGTGGCCGATGTTGTTCACGTAGGTGCCCCACGTGATATTCATCTCGGGGAAAATGTTCCGCTGCCAGATCGCCAGTACCCCCGCCGCCGAACGCTCCACATCGGCTTTCCGGCTATCGGCCACTTGCGGTAGCTGCTCGCGGTAGAACTTGCGCACCGCTTCTCCCACCTCTTTCTCAGCTCGCTCCGTGGTGCCATAGTCTTTCTTCAAAATGTCGAGCGCTGTCTTCCGGATCTGCGGCAGATCGGCAGCGATGTCGCCGGCCGCCATCGCGCTGTCGATTGCTCGCTCCGGCAGTTGCATCGAATGGCTCGGCCGGTTGTGACAGTCCATGCAGTCCATTTCGCGGATGTCCATCTTGGCCACGTCGCTGGCCGATGTCTTCGGCGCGAAGAATTCCGTTTTTTCGCCGTTCTTGCCGTACTCCACCCACGGGATGGTCTGGCGCGCTGCGTCGGTGTGCGCATAGCGGATGCGGATTCCCTGGCCGACATGCGCCGTATGAATTCCGTAGCCGCCGGCGCTCCCGCTGCCAATCCTCATCAGTAGCACCGAATCGGATCGCACTCCTTCATCGCTGTAGTGGGGGATCACCCGCACGCGGTCCGCGCCGTATTTGTCCGGCCAATGGCAGCCCTCGCAGGTTTCCCGCGCCGGGCGCAGATTAGGGACCGGAACCGGAATCGGCCGTTGGTATGTGTTGAAGGTGATCGCGAACAGTTGATGCACTCCGGCCAGCTTGCTCTCAACAAACCCGCTTGCACCCGGCCCTACATGGCATTTTACGCACGGGACGCGGGAGTGCGGCGAATTCTGATAAGCCGTGTACTCGGGCTTCATCACATGGCAGGAGGTTCCACAGAACCCAGCGCTATCCATGTGCTCCACGGCGCGATAGGTCAGATTCGCGCCGATGGCAATGTTCACGATCGTTGCGCCGGCCACAAAGGTCAAAAGCCGCCGGAAGTCTGGATTCTGCCAACTGATGGACTTCATCCCGATGGCCTCGCGCATGCCGGCACTCGGTCCCAATTGCCGCTTCCGAATGAGAATGCCCACCGGGATCAACCCGAGTCCGGCGAAGAAGAACATGGGCAGCATTAGAAAGAGAAGAATGCCAATATAGGCGCTACCTGCCTCGCCGTGCAGGTAGGTCGGCAACAGGAACAGCCACAGGACGCCTGCTGAGGTTACCAGCAGGACGCCGATGCGGCTGATCCAGTTGTTCGAGAGGTGAATCAGTGGGGAGAGGCGGTCACGCCAAGGTCGGTTGGGTGTTGTCATTAATCGTGCCGGTTTACGAAATCGATTTGGTGGATTCGTTCCACACCTGATAAAAATAGAGACAGGCTAGCACCAACCCGAACGCTACGGTAACAATAGTGAGAGTCTTCCCCCAACGGTCCATCCATGCAATCCTGCCGGCATAGGCGGCTTGACGCTGGATCACCGAAGTGTCACCTTCGCGTAGATGGATCGAATCGTCTTCGTGTGACGCCGACATCATGCGTATGCCGGCGAGACCGAGTACTGCCACGGCCATGATGGCCCACACGCCAACCAACGGTGTCAGATTCATTTGAGGTCTCCTTTCTTGCTTGCTATTTCTTGCAGGCTTTCAGATCTTTCTTCTCGCCGTAGCACGCGCCTACCTCGTTGAGGTCTTTCTTCTTCGCACTCACGTGGCAGGTCAGGCAGCCCGTCTTTTCTTTCTTCGTGTATTCAACCTTCGCGAGCCCCGGTTGTAAGTTGATCAAGAGCGCAACGGCCGCGAAGACACAACCCAGAACAGTGAGAAAGCCAGTTCGAAGCATGGTTCATAACCTCATGGTGATCGTACGTTCGGTCACCCTTACAATGCAATCCAGGTGCCACAAAAATGACGGCCGGCTACGAGTATTCCGGCAACCGTTGGGTCATTTGGCGCACCCGCTGTTACTTCCCGCCCAACACAAGACTAAACACCCAAAGGTGCGTCCTGAATCCTTCCAGGGCAAAAAACGGCTCCGTCATCCCGTGCCACCGCCATTCCGCCTTCGCCGCCACGCCGGACCGTAGCGGAGCCACGATACGTCCCACCGGCTGATAAAGCCGTGTCGGCCGGCTGCCCGAGGATACGAATGCCGATCCTCCCGCCGCCAAACTAACATGCGCGTCGCTCCATTCCACCAATCCGTTCACTCCATGCGCGTTCTCGCGGTAGAAACTGCGTTGCGGCTGCAGCACCTCCGGCTCGAGATAGGAGATGTCACTGCGCAGTGTGGACCTTGCGTATGAGCCCGACGCCACCACCCCCTTGAGCTTGGCCGGAGTCCACAGCACACCGATCGAGGCTGAACGGCTCAGAAAATCGTAGCCGCCCAGCGGCGAGGGGTTCCCGTTCTCGAGCGCCTGCACGTTCGCATGCACCGTCAGCGATGCCGCTGGCTGAAAGCGTATCTGCGATCGAAGCTTTTTATAGTCGTTCAGGCTGGTCCGGAACCATGTGCGGGCGCCCGCGCCACGCGCCGCTTCGTAGTCTGCCTGAAATCGCAGTTTCGCCGATGG
>JBGSME010001105.1:0-4176 GCA_041740335.1 Bryobacteraceae bacterium
TATGAGTTTACCGATGCGGACCTCTCCGACTTCAAAGGCATTGGCGGGATCCTGACGTCGAATGGAGAGTTCAAAGGCTTGCTCGAGGAGATCGTGGTGGACGGCGAGGCGGATGTCCCGCGGTTCACACTCGACATCAGCGGGAATCCGGTTCACTTGAAAACGCAGTTCCACGCGATCGTGGATGGAACCAACGGGGACACGCGTCTCGAACCGGTGAATGCCCAGTTCTTGCAGTCAAGCGTTATCGCGCGCGGTGGCGTCGAAGGAAAAGAGGGGCAAAAGGGCAAGACGGTCCATCTCGATGTTCTAGTGCGCCACGCGCGTATTGAGGACATGCTGCGCCTGGCGATGCATGGAACGGAACCGCTGCTGCGGGGGCCGATGCAATTCCACACTCACTTTGAATTGCCGCCGGGGAAGGGCGATGTGTTAGAGCGCCTGCGGCTTGATGGAAGTTTCACAATCGACAAAGGTAAGTTCGAAAACGATGCGCTGCAGGACAAGATAGACACGCTCAGCCGCAAGGGCCAGGGCGAACCGGAGAACGCCGGTATCGACGATGTTGCCACCGGGTTGGCGGGGCGCTTTGCGTTGTCGGACGCGGTGATCCGTTTCAGCCAGCTCTTCTTCAGCGTGCCGGGTGCAAGTGTGCGCGTGGACGGGAGCTTTGGATTGCGGGGCGAGGCGATTGATTTCGACGGCGTCCTTCGGCTGGATGCCAAAGTCTCTGAAACGACCACGGGTTTCAAA
Organism: Bryobacteraceae bacterium; assembly: GCA_041740335.1. GTDB lineage: Bacteria > Acidobacteriota > Terriglobia > Bryobacterales > Bryobacteraceae > DSOI01. The sequence goes on from JBGSME010001105.1 coordinate 754, forward strand.
TCGTTCTTGCTCAAGGCGGTGGACCCGCTCTTCGCGCGCAAAAAAGCCGGGGCCGCGATCCCGATCAAGATCTCCGGCACGCGAGCCGATCCGAAGTTCGGCATCGATGTCGGGAAAGCGGTGACGCGCGGCAAGTAGTTGCGCCGCCGCCTAGCTCCCACTGGCGATGCGTCGAAGGCGGTTGTCCTCGATCGCGGCTGCGGGCCAGGTGACATGCAGCGCGCGTTGGGGGAACGGTATCTCAATGCCTTCCTTGTCGAAGCGCTTCTTGATTCGCCGATTCATCTCCCGGCCAACGCGCCATTGCTCCATCGGGAGCGTTTTCAGGCGGGCGCGGATCATCACCGATGAGTCAGCGAAAGCATCGACGCCCAGGACATCCAGAGGCTCGAGAATCGCGCGGTCGAACTTCGGGTCCGCCTGGAGAGAATCGGCGACCTCGCGCAAGACGGCCACGACACGATCGGTATCTTCGCCGTAGCTCACTCCGATATCGAATAAATGATACGCAAACTCGCGAGTTTTGTTGGACAGGGTTTGGATCTGGCCGTTGGGGAAGATGTGGACCGTACCGTCCAGCCCGCGAAGCAGCGTGGTCCGCAGGTTCATCTCCTCCACCAACCCGCCGGTGCCGTTGATCAACGCTACGTCACCGACTCGCACCTGATTCTCCACCAGCATGAACAACCCGGTAATCACGTCCCGCACCAGATTCTGCGCGCCGAATCCAACCGCCAAGCCAAGCACGCCTGCTCCGGCGAGGATAGGAGCGACGTCAAATCCGGCTTCACGCAGGGCCATGATCAGCGCGATCAGCCAGATCACCGAGACGAGAGTCCGCCGAACGATTCCGGAAACGGTGACGGCGCGCTTCTCGAGTTCGAGATCGCTACCCTCGGACGTCCGGGAAGCCATCAGGCCGAAGGCGCGGGCACGGATCTTCGGGACAACACCGGCCACGATTCTCGTCCCAATGAGAGCTGCAATGAGAATGAGGCCCGCGCGGATAAAAGCTACCGCCACCGGCGCCAGCACTTCGAAACTCAGCCACTGTTGAAGACCTGTTGATAGAGTCATCGCCGCGTCAGCAGGCCTCCCGGCGTGCCGAACTCCGGCGCCCCAAACTGTCAATAAAGATCCCGGTCAGAAATCCCACCGCGAGTGCGCCACACACCCATCGGCCCGGATTGCGGCCGATGTTGGCGCGGACATCGGCTCTGGCGTCGCACAGGCTTGTTTCGCTGACGTAGCCGGATGCGTGGCCGAGCCCGGAGGCGACCTGCTCAGCGGCGCGACGATAGGTTGGTGATCCAGTGTTCCGGGCGTGCTCGCCCACCGACTCCGCCGCTTGGGAGAGACGGCCGGCGGTGCTGGCCTTGAAATTGTCGATTGTGGCGCCGACGGTGGCCTTTAATTCATCCTTCAGGGCTTGCCCCGTCAGGCCGGCTTCCTCGGCAATCGTCCTGCGAGTGGCGTCGAGCTGTTCTTTTACGGCGGCCGCGCTGGATTTGGCCTGCTCGCGGATCCGATCGGTGGGGTCTACTGTGATGCTCATCAAGTTCTCCTTCTGGCGGCGAAAAAAGCGCCACCGCCGAGGTGACTCGCGAGGCCCGGGCAACGTTACAAACCGCTCGTCATCGCAGATGTAGCGCCTGTTGCCGGAGGATAGTCCGTGTGCCAGGCTGGATCGACTAGGAAGTTGCTATGGATTTATGGCGGAGAGAGAGGGATTCGAACCCTCGATAGAGTTTCCCCTATACACGCTTTCCAAGCGTGCGCCTTCAACCACTCGGCCATCTCTCCGATGCTCGGGATGAACCCCGCGCGGGACGCGGCGAATGCCGCATTTCCTAGTGTAGCGCGAGTCGGGTTCCGTTGGGACGCACGGGCGGGGAAGGACATGCTGTAATTGATGCTATGCAGATTACCGAGCTGCTCCACCGAGTCCATGCCGGTGATCCGCAGGCTCTTCGGACGGTAATCCCGCTGGTTTATGACGAGTTGAAGAAGCTGGCCGCCGGGCACCTGCGGCGAGAGGGCGGGGCGAAGCCGATCGAAACCACGGCTCTGGTCCATGAGGCATTTCTGCGTTTGGCTGGTGCGCAGCAGCATCCCTCCTATGAGAATCGATCGCACTTTTTCGGGATCGCATCGCGGTTGATGAGGCAGATTCTGGTGGATCTGGCGCGTGCGCGCGCAGCTGGAAAGCGGTCGGCTGGGGCCGAAGTACCTTTGTCGGGATTGCCGGACCTCGGGCGCTCCCCCGATGAGTCTCTACTTGCAGTGGACGATGCGTTGGATCTGCTCGCCCAAACGGACGCGTTGAAGGCGCAATTGGTGGAGATGAAGTATTTCGGCGGGATGACGGCCGAGGAATCCGCCGAGGCGCTGTCGATGCCGGTACACACTGTCCGCCGGGAGTTGCGAATCGCGCAGGCTTGGCTGCACAAGGAAATCTCGGGATGACGGGCCGGGTGGAGGAGCTGTTTCACGGGGTCGCCGATCTTTGCCCGGAAGAGCGCAGCCGCTATTTCCGCGAACACGAAGTGGACGATGAGACGCGGCGGCAGGTGGAAGCGCTGCTGGCCTTCGATTCGCGCGACAGTTTGCCGATCGCTCGCGACATCGGCTACGTGGCGGGACATGCGCTATCGCTGCTCGACGCGAAGGACTCCCGCTGCGGTCCATTCCAGCTCATCTCGCTGATCGGGCGCGGAGGGATGGGCGTTGTCTATCGGGCCGAGCGCGCCGATGGCGAGGTAAAGCAAAAAGCGGCGGTCAAGCTGCTCCATCCGGGGATGAGCGGCATCCAACAGGAGCGCTTTCTTCAGGAGAGGCAGATATTAGCCGGGCTGACCCACCCGAATATCGCGCGGCTGCTCGATGCCGGCCACCGCGAGGACGGCCAACCTTTTCTCGCCATGGAGTACGTGGAGGGCCAGCCGATCGACGTGTTTGTGGCGGGTTTTGGAGTTGCGGAAAAGATTCGGCTCTATGTGAAGGTCTGCGCGGCGGTGTCTTACCTGCACCGCAATTTGGTTGTGCATCGCGATCTGAAGCCGAGTAACATTTTTGTTACCGCCGATGGCGAACCAAAGTTACTCGATTTCGGTATCGCCAAGATGCTGGATGTTACGCAGGACCTGACAGTCACCCGTTTTCGCATGTTGACGCCCGACTACGCGAGCCCGGAGCAGGTGATGGGCCAGCGCGTGGGCACCACCAGCGACATTTATTCTCTTGGGGCGGTGCTTTATCAGTTGCTCACCGGGCAGACACCGCACCGGTTCGAAGACCTCTCCCATGGGGCGATCGCGTCGGTGATCACAAGCCAGGCGGTGACACGGCCGCGCTTGCTGACGCCGGGGCTCAATCGGGATCTCGACGCCATCGTGATGAAAGCCTTGCGGAGCGAGGCGCATG
>JBGSME010001106.1:0-2645 GCA_041740335.1 Bryobacteraceae bacterium
CATAGCCGGTCGCCCCGCGCGGCGCGGAGTCAAACTGCGTGGCGTACCCGGTGATTCGCATCAGCCGCTCAGGATCGCGCGGCGAAAGGCCGCGGATGGAGATTGACCCGCGATCGGGATGTATCAATCCGGTCATCAGATTCATCAGCGTCGTCTTGCCGGATCCGTTCGGGCCGACGAGGCTCGTGATGCCCGGTGGGATCCGCAACGAGACACGGTTCACACCCAGTACTTCGCCGTAAAATTTCGATACTTCGGTGAGCACGATCTCCGCCGGCGGCGTCATGACACCACCTCCACAGGACGGAGCTTTCTTTCGAGAATGAACAGCAGCGCGGCGATCAGCGCCGCGAGAGCGATCAGCGCCGACGGCGTGTCGTAGCCATCCGGCGGTTCGACACCGAGCATCGCTGACCACAAGCCGAACATCAGCCGGGCCGGACTAAACAACGAACCCCATGTATCGCGGAAAACGGCGTTGATCATCGCCGATGCGCCGGCCGTGACGAAGAAGAATCCGAGCACCAGCCCACCGGCTACGATCCGCCACCGCACCCACGCCGAACTCGCCAGTGCGACCAGACTCACGATCAGATTCCACAAGGCGAAACCGGCCAGCAGTGCAACTCCATAACTCCAGTTGTCGACCGCCCATCCGCCGCCGGCCAGGCCGGATTGCATCGCGAACAGCCCAATACCGGGCACGATGGTGATCAGGGAAAGCATGCCGGTCAGCGTCATCAGCCGCGCGGCGACGTACCCGCTGCGCGTGAGCGGGCGGCTGAAGTACAGCGGCAGCGCGTTGTTGGCGAGATCCGGCGCCACCATGCCCGGCCCGGCGAGCGCGCCAAGGATCACTGCGAAGGTGCACTGCGCATTGGCGAAGATCCGGAAAAATTTCCCGTCCACTTTTAGCGCTTCGAAGATTCCCGCGTTTAGACCAGGCCAGAGTTCGGCGTGATGGGAAACGTACAGGAACGCGGCGCACAGCAGCGGCCAGAACATCGCCGCGATGAATGCCACCAACACCAGCCGCTGTTCGAACAGGCGCTTCCACGCGTATCGCGGCAGCACCAACATTCGCCGCCACGGCGTCACGATTCGCGGACCGTCGTAGCGGAGGTATCCGCGCTTATAAACTGCCATGAGCCACCTCGGCCGGCGCGGAGGCAAGGTGACCCACGGCTTTCAGAAAGATCTCCTCGAGCGAATCGCGGCGCTGGGTCATCCGGCGGACCAGTAGCGTGCGCTCTTGCGCGATCGTCCACAAGGCGCCGACTTCCACGTCCGGTGGCAATACGATCCTCCAGCGGCCCTCCCCTTCCGTAACCCCCTCCGCCCCGATCCCGGTGAGCGCGGCCGCCAGTGTCGAGTCATTGCCCGACACCTCGAGCTCGATGAACCGCCGGTTCATACGCCGCTCAGCTTCGAGATCGGCGTGGTGCACCACACTGCCGTCCTTCAATATCACCACCTCGTCGCAAGTCTCCTCCACGTCCCGAAGCAGGTGTGAGCACAGCAGCACGTTCATGCCATGCTGCGACTTCATTTCGCGAATCAGGTTGAGCATGCGGGTTCGCGCCGCCGGGTCGAGCCCGTTGGTAGGCTCGTCGAGGATCACCAGATCGGGACCGTGCAAAATCGCCTGCGCGAGCTTGGCCATCTGCTTCATCCCGAGCGAATAGGTGCCCACCGCGCGATACCGTGCCTCACCGAGCCCGACGTGGAAGAGTACTTCATGGGCCTTTTCGAGCGAGGCCTCGGCCGGTAACCCCGACAATTCGCCCATCAGCTTCAAGAAAGAAACGGCCGACATGCCCGCAATGAACGAGTCGTTCTCCGGCATATATCCTATCCGTTCCCGAACCTGCATCGGATTCGCATGGCAATCGAGACCAAAGATCCGTGCCATGCCGGAGAGCGGGCGATGAAAGCCGAGAAGAGTCTGGATCAGAGTCGATTTGCCCGCCCCGTTCGGCCCGAGCAGGCCGATCGCCTTTCCTTGCCCAGATATGCCGAGACGGCACGAGATCCCCTTCAGCACCTCGCGCCGCCCCAGCTTTACTCGCAGTTCCGAAAGTTCAATCAGCGGTTCGGGCATGTTTTATTGTTGCCTGCGCGTGCCCTGTGCCGGAGGCCAGCATCAGATCCAGCACGAGGCTTGTTAATCGAGTACGGCTCGCCCCGCGAATTTGTTCCGTCTCTCCGTCGATTGTGACAAGAACGGGGTCGCGGCTTTCAAGCAGGCTTTTGAGCGCGGGGCTCTGCACCGCCGCGCCGAAGCTGCCAAGCGCTCCCTTCGTATTCACCCAGAAAAAGCCCGAGTGATGAACTCCCGAGCCTTCGGGTAATTGCTGGCGGAAAGCGGCCGACCGCAACAGTCCGCCTCCTCCGGCGCGGATGGCCAACGCACGCGTCGCGATGGCCCGGTCGCTCGAAAACACCAGGTAGCCCGCGTCCTGTGTCCATTGCAGGGTCATGGCGCCGGCCTCGCTCTTCACCGAAGTCCATGAGCGGCCGTTGACCGTCTCGCGGGTCAGCGTCAACCGCATGGCCTGCTTATCGGCTGTGAGCTGCTGATTGAACGCGTCCACAAGACGCTGCGCGGTGGTGTCGAGCGATCCCGGACGAACGGCTTCGACTAC
>JBGSME010001107.1:0-7393 GCA_041740335.1 Bryobacteraceae bacterium
GGCGCTGGTGCTCCGCCTCCTCCGCCTCCGGATGGCGGCGGCCCGGCTGCACAGACGCCTCTGCCTCCTCCCCCTCCGCCGTTGTAGCTCTGCTACCTCCGCTGCGGCCGGTCCATTACACTGAAAGAGCGATGCGGCTGCTATCACTTGTCGTGGTTGGATTGTTCGGAACTTCCTTCTGTTTTTCGCAGGACGGCGTGACGCCGGCGTGGCAATTGCGCACCTCGCTCGACGCGCTGGTGGCCCATGCGAAGCGTCTGGGGCCCTTGGTGGATCAGATGAAGGCGGCCGAATGGGCGAAGGAGGGCGCATCGAGTACGTATGTGGAACAGGTGGCCTCGGTGCGAAACGAGATTGAGTACACGACGCGGGCCGCGTCCGCGCTGTCGGCCGATCCGGAGAAGATGAGCCTCGCGCTCGAGACGTATCTGAAGCTCGAGACCGTCGAGATGCTGCTCGATTCGTTGAGCGAAGGGGTTCGCCGATATCAGAATCCGGCGCTGGCGGATCTGATCCAGGGTGTGGTGGCCGAGAATGCGGTGAATCGGACCCGGCTCCGCGTGTATTTGTCCGAGCTTGTGACGAGCAAGGAACTGGAGTTGCGAATTATGAATGAAGAGGCGCAGCGCTGCCGTGGCGAAGTGATCCGGCAGCCGAATCGATCCGGAACGAGGAAGAAATAAGGATGGGTCCAACGTCGAGTTCCCTCACGTTTGAATGCACGATTTGCGGTGAGGCGTCCACCGAGATCTGCCGTGCTTGTACGCGCGACACATGTCCGAATCATCTTTGCAGCAAGTGCGGGGGGTGTTCGGATTGCTGCCGCTGCGAGGTTCCTTTGGACGAGGCAGATGACTACTAGGGTGCCGGTTCGCGGCTTGGGGAGGTGGACCGTCCGGTAGGGGGGCAGTGGTAGAGTGATCGTTGTACCAACCCACCAGCCGGGCCGAAAGGAAGTGACACGGAATGAAAGTAAAAACCGGAGTAAAGGCCAGGAATGTGATCTGGGGCGAATAGCTCCCGATGGGCAACACCTAGCCGGCCGTGACGGAGACGGCCGGCTCGCGGATCAGTAAACGAAAAGACCCAGAAGCTTTAACGTCAGGAAACCCACCGCCCCTGAGGCCGGGATCGTAAATATCCAGGCCCACAGGATACTCGTCGCGATACCCCAACGAACCGCCCGCACCCGCTGAATGGACCCGACTCCGGCGATCGCCCCTGCCACGGTATGCGTGGTCGAAACCGGTTTCCCGATGTAGGTGGCGAAGATGATCGACAATCCGGCCGCCGTCTCGGCGCAGAATCCGGAACGCGGCTTCAGGCGTGTGAGGCGGGCACCCATCGTCCGAATGATGCGCCAACCGCCGCTCATCGTTCCCAACGCGATAGCCGAATAAGCGGCCACTTCCACCCACACGGGAACGCTGAAGTCCGGAAGATAGTTCGCCGTCACCAGCACGCCTGTGATGATGCCCATCGTTTTCTGGGCGTCGTTGGTCCCGTGCGAATAGCTGAAGAATGCCGACGATACCAACTGCAGCTTCCGGAACCAGTTATCCATATTCTTAGGCGATGAATCCTTGAACAGCCAGAACACCAGAAACATCAGTATGTAGGCCAGTACAAGGCCGATCAGCGGCGCGATAAAAATGAACAACAGAGTGTCCCGCCACTGCGGTCCCCAGATGATACCGGCCCAGCCCGCCTTTGCGATCGCCGATCCGGCGTAGCCGCCGATCAATGCGTGGGACGAACTCGAAGGTAAACCCCAATACCAGGTGATGAGATTCCAGGTGATTGCACCGAGCAGCCCGGCTAGGATCACGTAGTTATCGATCTTAGTCAGATCGACAAGTCCAGATCCGATAGTCTTGGCAACGGCCGTTCCCGAGAAAAATATTGCCGAAAAATTGAAAAATCCGGCCCATGCCACTGCCTGGAGCGGGGTGAGTACCCGTGTGGCCACCACGGTCGCGATCGAATTCGCGGCATCGTGAAAGCCGTTGATGTAGTCGAAAACGAGGGCGACCCCAACGACGATGATAACCAGGACGAGCGTGGAATCCATGTCTTGGCGGTACCTAGCTGTTCTTTACCGCCACTTCTTGCAGCACGTCGGCCACGTCCTCACAGTAGTCGGACGTCTTCTCGAGAACTTCATACACTTCCTTCAGCTTGATCAGTTGGATCGGATCGCGCTCGTTGCGGAACAGTTCGGCCACGGCCTTGCGTACGATCTGGTCAATGGCCGACTCCAGCCGATTGATCTCAATGCAGTGATCGAGGAGTGGGCGCCCCTTGGCAAGCGAGGCGAAGGCCTTTTCGAGTTCGGTTGTACACGCCACCAGCAGATCGCACACCTCGATTACAGAGCCTGGGATCGGATCCACCTGATAGGCCACCAAGCGGTGCGCCGCCTCTTCCACGCCATCGGTAACGTCATCCAGGTGCGACGCCAAAACGTGAATATCTTCCGGATCGATCGGCGTGATGAAGGTCTGGTTGAGACGCACGAACGTCTCATGGATGATTTTGTCTCCCTTTTCTTCCAGCGCGGCGATCTCGGCCGCGGCAGTCTCCATCTTTTGCGGGCCGCCCTTCACGCCTGCGGTGAGTGCGCGGGCCGACTCGCACATCACGTGTGCCTGCTGGAGGAAGAACTCGAAGAACTTTTCTTCACGCGGGAGAAGTCGCATTGAGGGGTAACTTTCTTATGCTAGGCGGAATTTGTTACAAATCGATTACTACTCGGTAAGGATTGGCAGCAGTTCTTCCACTGCGTCAGTCCGCGGGTTGTCCACATCCTGATATCGCGGATCGAGAAGCCGCTCGGGCCGAAGATTGCCCATCGCGGTCAGCATATTTTGCTTGAGATTCGGATAGTCCTTTTCGATTCCGGCGAACATGTCGCGAAGCGTGTTGCGCACCGTTCCTGTTTTTTGGGAGCAGCCGCACGGGATCACCGGCGCGTTCAAAGAGTCGGCAAATTGACGCGTGATGTCCTCGGTGACGAAACACAGCGGGCGGATCAATCGGAACTGTCGGTCGCGCGACCACGTCACCGGAGGCAGAGCACTCAGCCGGCCTGTGAACATGGCGTTGCGGAGAAACGATTCGCAAAAATCATCGGCTGTGTGTCCGAATGCGATCACGTTGGCGCCTAGTTTAGAGACCACTTCGTAGACCGCGCGCCGCCGGTATCGCGAGCACAAATCGCAGCCGTGACCGGGCTGATCCTCAATGAGGCGGAATGAAGGCTTGTCGTGATAGTAGGTCCAGTCGATCGAACGCGATCGCAGCCATTCGCCCAACGGTTCGATTGGCCGCAGGAACTTGCCTTGTTCGATGGTGAAAGCGCAAACGCTGAACTTCACCGGGCTGCGCGGGGCCAAGAGCAACAACGCTTCGAGCAGGGTCACCGAGTCCTTGCCGCCGGACAATGCAACGGCCACGCGATCGCCCTCGCGAATCATTTTGAAGCGCCCTATGGCCTCCCCCACTTTTCTGAGCAGTGTCCGTTCGAGTTCCAAGATCCTATTATAGAGAAGGAACGTGGCGGATCTACACTCTATCTCCCCGGCCAGGGTACTGGCCTTCGATATCTTGTCCAAGGGCGGCTTTGCCTCCGATGACCTGTATAGGCTCACCGCGCCGCTGTCGTCAGCCGATGCCGGATTGGCCACGGAACTTGTGATGGGGTGCCTGCGCCGCCAGCGCCAACTGGACGCCTGGATCGCGCATGCCTCGGGACGGGATCCGTCGCGGCTGGACGAGCCTGTGCGGATCGCGCTTCGCCTCGGAATCTATCAGATCTGGCGTCTGGATCGCGTTCCGCGGTACGCCGCCGTTTCGGAAAGCGTGGAACTGGTGCGGCGGGCGCGAAAGGTCTCCGCGGCTGGGTTCGTGAATGCCGTACTCCGGAATCTATCCACGGTGGAGCCGCCATGGCCTTCCCCGGCCATCGAGTTCAACCTGCCGGACTGGCTTTGGGAAAAGTGGCTGGCCGATTTCGGCCCCAAGCGCACACGCCGTATCGCCGCGGCCGCGCTGGAGCCGCCGGCCACCTGGATCCGCGTTCCACCCGGCGCGGAACAGGAAGCGCAAGCCCTTGGCGCTACGCCTACGGAGGTGCCCGGATGTTGGCTTGCCGGTCCGGATCGGGATTCCGGGCGATTTCGAATTCAGGATATCGGGTCCCAAAGCATCGCTGCCCGTTTTCTTGACGTGCGTCCGGGTATGCGGGTGCTCGATCTGGCGGCGGCGCCAGGCAACAAGACCGCGCAGATTCTGGAGACCCCGGACGTTTTCGCCATTGCCTGCGATTCGTCGTGGAAACGATTGTCCGAAATGAAGGATGCGGTAACGTGCCCGCGCGTGCTTGTGGATGCCAGCAAGGCGCTGCCGTTTGCTCCTGTGTGGGACCGAATCCTGGTGGATGCGCCCTGTTCCGGTACCGGAACACTCGGGCGAAACCCGGAGATCAAGTGGCGCGTCAGTCGAGAGGATCTCGGCCGCCAAGCAGCCCGCCAGCGAATGATGCTGATCCGGGCTCTGGCGGTGCTGGGGCCGGGCGGGCGGCTGGTTTACTCCACTTGTTCGCTTGAGAACGAAGAGAACGAAATGGTGGTTGAGTCGGCGCTGGCGGCGACCGGAAATGTTTACAAAGTGTTGGAGATGCGGCGGCGAATGCCCGGCGAAGATCCGGGAGACGGCTTTTTCGCCGCTATGCTAGCATCAAGAGTACGTTAGGAGTAAAGTGCGCCAGGCAGGAATGCCGTTTGGTGCGTGATCGGCATGGTACAAATCCTCCCATCGATTCTCGCGGCGGATTTTGCGCGTTTGGCTGAAGAGATCGAACGCGTGGAGAGAGCCGGTGTCTCTATGCTCCACCTGGATGTGATGGACGGTCATTTCGTGCCCAATATCAGTTTTGGCCCGCCCGTGGTTGCGGGTATCCGGGCGGTGACGCAGGCGCAATTGGATGTGCATCTGATGATCTCCGAACCGGATCGCTACATCGGCGATTTCGCCCGCGCCGGCGCCAACATGATCTCGGTGCATCAGGAAGCCTGCGTCCACCTGGACCGGACGCTGCACGCGATCCAGGGCGAGGGACTGATGGCCGGCGTGGTGCTGAATCCGGCTACGCCCGTGGCCGTGCTCGACGAAGTGCTCGACTTCGTCGACTACGTGCTGCTGATGAGCGTGAATCCGGGATTCGGGGGACAGCAGTTTATTCGGAACACACTTCGCAAGGTGATGGAACTTGACCGGAAGCGCCAGGAGCGCGGCCGTACGTTTCCGATCGAGGTGGACGGTGGCGTCGGAAAGGTCAACATCCGGGAACTGGTGCAAGCGGGCGCCGAGTGGATGGTGGCCGGAACCAGTATTTTTGGCGCAGAGGACCCTGGCGTGGCCGCCAGGGAAATGCAACAAATCGCACGCGAGGCAACCGGCGTGCGTGTGTAGGGAGCAAGGCAGTCAACATGATTCACCGAAACAGTCTTCGCTGGGCCGCGGCCTCACTGCTCCTGGCGATTCTTCTCGCCGGGTGCGGTTTCCGCCGGAAGAAGTACGAAAACCCGATCGCGCAAGATACCGAGCAACCGGATAAGGTGCTCTTCGACAAGGCCGTGGGCGATATCGAAAAAGGCCGCTACGAGGTGGCCCGTCTCACGTTGAATACGCTGATGAACACTTACGACACCAGTGAGTATATGGCCAAGTCCAAACTTGCCATTGCCGATAGCTGGATGCGCGAAGGCGGATCGCACGGCATGGCGCAGGCCGAAGCCGAGTACAAGGATTTCATCCTGTTCTACCCCACGATGGAAGAGGCCGCCGAGGCGCAGGAGAAAGTCTGCGACATCCACTATCGCCAGATGGAGAAGCCGGATCGCGACAACATGCACGCCATCCGCGCCGAAGAAGAGTGCCGTACGCTGCTCCTTCAGTTCCCCAATTCGAAGTTTGCACCGCGCGTGGCGCAGACGCTGCGCAATATCCAGGAAGCGATCGCGGAGGGCGAATTCCGCCGCGGCGAATTCTATTTCGGTAAAGGCAGCTTTCCGTCAGCTTCGGCCCGGCTTGAGCCGATGGTGAACCACTATCCGCTTTACAGCAAGGCCGATGAGGCTTTGTGGATGGTGGGCCAATCGTATGAGAAGCTCGGCCCGCGTTTTAAGGACCGCGCCGCTTCCTCCTACCAGCGCATCGTGCGTGACTATCCGTTGAGCGCCTTCGTCGATCGCGCCAAGGACCAGCTCAAGACGATGGAAAAGGAGATTCCCGAGCCCGATCCAGTGGCCGTTGCGCGGATGAAGTTCGAAAAGGAAAATTACGTCAAGCCGGGCATGCTGTCGCCTTTCTGGCAGATGTTCACCAAGGGCCCGAGCCTGGACAATGCGGCCAAGTCCGGACAGCCCGCCATGACGAGTCTCCGTCCGGTGATTCCGGTGAGCGTTCCTTCGGCCGAAACCGGTACCGGTGACACCGCCGACGTGACGGTTACGCAAGTGGATGGCAGCAACGCCGCGCTCGACAAACAGCCGGACGCGCGGCTAGGCGCTCAACCGCAGCCCCAGCCGGAAGCCGACAAGGATAAACCCACCAACAAATGAGCCGCGTTCTGCTGGCCGACGACTCGCCCAACGCACAACGCATGGGTGAGCGTATTTTGCGGGAAGAAGGGTTTGAAGTGGTCTCCGTCACCGATGGAGAAACCGCCTTTCTGCGCTTCGCCGATGTCGATCCGGACGTCGTGCTGGCCGATGTATACCTTCCCACCCGTTCCGGCTTCGAACTTTGCCGCTGGCTCAAGAGCCGGCCCGAATCCAAACATGTCCGGGTGGTATTAACCGCCGGCATCCTCGAGCCGTTCGATGAAGAAGAAGCGCGCCGCGCCGGTTGCGACGCGGTGCTCCGCAAACCGTTTGAGGCGTCGATCGTGATGGACACGATCAAGCCGCTCATAGAGGCGTCGCGTTTTGCCCGCGGTCTCTTTGGCGAGCACGTGGAACAGAGGAAAGTGGCCGTTGCCGAGGCCGTGGCAGAGGCGGTGGCCGTCGAACGGTCCAGGCCGCCCGACATCGATCCGGAACGTGTCCGCGCCGCCATCACATTAGCGCTCGACGCCGCGCTTCCGGCTATGATCGAAGAGATCACCGAACGTGTTCTTGTCGCGCTCGGACACTGAGACAGACTTCCCACTGCAGGAGCTTCGCATGCAATTTCGAGCGCTTGCCGCCGCCGCCATTCTTGCCGCCCTTGTTCCGGTAGCGCGCCCGGACGACAAAGCCGCCGCCGATACCGCGCTTGACCGCTACGTCCGCAAGCCGGACGCCTCCTATTCGTTCGCGGTGGCCGGGGAAGCGCAGTGCGACGAGTGTAC
>JBGSME010001108.1:0-6675 GCA_041740335.1 Bryobacteraceae bacterium
AGTGAGTCCATCGGACCCGACGGGGGCACCCCTACGTGCCAGTAACCAAGCCTGCCAGGGTAGTCCTGCACGGTCGTTTGGGTCCCTGGCTCAATCACTTCCACAGCGTCCAGAGTGTAACGGAAATGCTTCAGATGAGCGGTGGTAACGCGACCCTGGCGGAACGTCTCATCGGCAACGATCTCCCTCAAATAGGGAAGGTTGGTCTCCAGTCCTTCGATTCGGCATTCGGCGAGAGCCTTCGTCATCAAGGTGACGGCATCCTCCCGAGTGGCGGCGTGGACGATAACCTTTGCGAGCATCGGGTCGTAGAATGGCGTTACTTCGGTGCCGGCGCCGATCCACGACTCGCAGCGCGCCCACGCGGGAAACGTCACGCTTGTGAGTAAGCCCGCGCTCGGCCGGAAATCCTTTGCGGCATCCTCTGCGTATAGACGCACCTGAATCGAGGCGCCGCGCCGTTCCGGCTCAATCAGAGTGAGCGGCGGCAGTTCGCCCGCCGCCAGACGGACCATCCAGTCGACGAGATCCACGCCGGTAACTTCTTCGGTAACTCCATGCTCCACCTGAAGCCGCGTATTTACTTCGAGGAAATAGAACTCGCCCCTAGTCTGGTCGAAAATGAACTCCACCGTGCCCGCCGAGCGGTACTTCACCGATCGGCCAAGGCGCACTGCCGCGTCGATCAACTGCCGGCGAACCGCCTCATTCAATCCCGGGGCCGGCGTTTCTTCCACCACCTTCTGATTTCGGCGCTGGGCGGAGCAATCCCGCTCGCCAAGGGCGATCACTTCACCTTTGCCGTCGCCGAAAATCTGCACTTCGATGTGACGTGCGTGCTCCACGAAGCGCTCGAGGTAAACCCCCGTTTGGCCGAAATTCGCAGCGCCCAGCCGTTCCACTGCAGCCAGATCGTCTGCCAATTCCGCTTCGGAGCGGCAGACGCGCATCCCGATTCCTCCTCCGCCGGCGGTGCTCTTCAGGATCACTGGGTATCCCACCCGGCCGGCCTCGGTAACGGCATGCGCCGGATTTGTGAGGAGCCCGGAGCCAGGCAGCAGGGGCACCTGTTCGATGGAGGCAAGTCTGCGCGCGCTGTGTTTCAGCCCGAAGGCACGCATCTGTTCCGGTGCCGGCCCAATGAAGTCGACACCGTGGATGGCGCACGCTGCGGCAAAGTCGGCACTCTCACTGAGGAAACCGTAACCAGGGTGGATGGCCTCGGCGCCGGCGCGCCGGGCGGTCTCGAGGATTCGCTCTCCGTTCAAGTAGCTCTCGGCGGCTGGCGGGGGCCCAATACAGATGGCCTCATCCGCCTCGAAGACATGCGCCGAATGGCGGTCCGCCTCCGAGTAGACGGCTATGGGCGAGATGCCTAGTTTACGTAGCGTTCGAATGATACGGCAGGCGATGACACCGCGATTGGCGATCAGTACTTTCCGGAACATGGGGCGGTCTCTCTTTCGGATCCCAGATCAGGACGCGGATCGGAGTCGGGTTATAGGCGTTGCACGGATTATTGAGTTGCGGGCAGTTGCTGATGACAGCGAGTACATCCATCTCCGCCAATAACTCCACATACTTACCGGGCCCGGACACGCCATCGTCGAACTCGAGCCCGCCGTCCGGAGTAACGGGGACGTTCATGAAGAAGTTGATGTTATGGGTGATGTCGCGCTTACTGAAGCGGCGGTCCCAACCGAGCACCGCCTTTACGAAGCTTTGACGGCACGCATGCATGTAGCGCTTCTCAATGGCGTAGCGCACCATGTTACTCTCCATCGCGCAGGCGCCGCCGAGGGTGTCGTGCCGCCCACAGGTGTCCGCGGTGATGGTCAGCAGCAGATTGCAATAGGACGACAGTAGGCGCGTCCCTGTAGTGAGATAAACATTACGCTGTTCACGAATCGTATCAGTGGCCGAATAGCGGTCCGCATAGTCGTGCGCGCTGTAGAAGAGCGTGTCGGCCGCCTGGTTGCCCTCAACGTCCACGATACGGAGATACTGTCCCTGGCGTATCTCGCGGATCCAGGGCTCCCCGGCCGGGACAATTGCGTCATACAAGGCAGCGGCCGGGTCGAGGGGACTTACTACGATGTTTCTATCACTCATAGGAAGTAGCGCTCCGTCAGCGTGAAGCCCCGCCTGTTCTCCGGGCGCGAGTTCCGGCAAAGGTCATCCGCACCTGCTGGAGGCGTTTTGGTGACAGTCAGCATCACCGGCTTCGGCGACCACTGCGGCGCTGGATCCATGGGATGCGGGCAGGTGTTGAGGATCGTCAGCACGTCATCTCGGCTCGGAGCACAATGGCGGCCCCGGGCTGTTCACTCGGCCGGGCGAAGGTCATTTCGCCGCTCAGGTCCACCACTACCTTGCTAAAGAAATTTACCGGCGCGCAGAGATCGCGCGCGTCGAGGCCGTACTTGGCTAGTTCGATAACGAAAGCGTCGAAGGCGTTCTTGTGGCAATCGTTTCGATGCTCCTGGTATCGCGCCTCTCCGTACTTGGCTTGAACCAGCGTCGCGTTCGTACATCCCCCGATGGGATCATGCCAACCCGCGGTGTCGGCAACGATTGAGCACAGTACGCGCCCCATGTCCGAATAGAGCACATTGCCCGCAGTGAGGCGTGCAATATGCTGGGCTTTCAAAGTGTCCGGCATGTTGTAGCGTTCGGCCGGACAATCCGCGTTGTAAAAGAGCGCACTAGCATTGGCTCCGCCCGCTGTGTCCTCGATTCTCAGTGCCGTTCCTCGCTTGAACACGTGGGACCACGTGGCCCCGGCCGGCACGAGTTCCTGAAACAAGACTTCGCCCATAGATCTTTCTTCTTTCCGGAGACAAACACGTCTCCTTCCGCTGAGCTGCAGTGAGTCTGAGGTGGGAGGTCTACCTGGGTGGACCGCAACAGAAATCCATCTTGGTGATTCGAAGAAAAACCGCGAGCGTGATACGCGCACGCCTTTGTGGAACGCGCGCCAGACGGACTGGCGGAGCCGGAAAGTCGCAAACTCCTTCCACGTTCGAGGCTACGCCTCCGCGGCCTTTGCGCTTGATCGGCGCGGACGTCATACCGCAACTATGACAGAGACCCCCGGCTCGTTCAATCGATTTCGGGCACACCTCCCAGAAAAACTTTTGATAGGCCGGATAACGAATTCCGCGGTTGCATCTCGGCGGCTTCCGGCTACAATGGACCTGAGGCCGTGTCTTAGCCTCTTCCCCCCGTCCTTCTCAAACTGCTCCTTGTCCCGAGTGGAACTTACACCAGTCGAGGCTACTATGTCGGTCATGTTCTGGCCGGTCGTCATTTTCATGGCGATCTCTCTTTCGATCGGACTCTACACTTACACCCAAGTAAAGGGATCCAGCAAACGGTTCACGGTGTGCGGTAAATCCATGCCGTTTCTCGTTATCGGAACAGCGCTGTTGGCGCAGGCAGTGGATGGCAATGCAACCCTTGGAAATACGTCACTGACTTACTCAAGCGGCGTGTGGACCGGCGCGATGATACCGATTGGACTCGCGGTGAGCCTGTTTCTCGTAGGCCGTTTTCTCGCTGCGCCGCTAAACCGGATGAACCTGCTCACGCTTCCCGAGTTCTTCTACCGGCGTTATGACAAAAACACGGAACTTCTCGTGTCGGTGCTCACGATCCTGTGCTTTGTGGTGGTAATCGCCGGGAATCTCGCGGCGGTGGCCTGGATTCTATCTACGGTCTCAGGACTTTCCTACGGTTGGGCCCTCGTGCTGGGCGCCACCGTCATCGTGATCTACACCATCGCGGGCGGGCTCTACTCGGCCATCTGGACGGACTTTTTCCAGATTCATGTCGCGATTATCGGGTTTGTGGCGTCCGCGGTTTGGGTTGTAGCAACCCGAGGATGGAGCACGATTGTTTCTGCAGTCCCACCCAGCCAACTCGATCTCAGCGGCCTGGTGTCGATCCAATCGGGCGCGCTCACCAACTGGGCCGGAATGATCTCCCTCGCTCTGGGCAACGCCATGGCTTTGGATTTCATGGAACGCGTTTTCGCCGCCAAGAGCCCGGAAACGGCGCGGAATGGCTGCTACTATGCCGGCGTCCTGACCTTAGTGCTCGGCGCCTGCGCCACGATCCTCGGCTTGGCCGCCATCCCTACCTTGCCGAATGTCGGAGACTCGCGCATGGTGCTGCCGATCCTGGGCTCCACCGACCTTCCTTACTGGATGGGAGTGATGGTGTTTGTGGGCGTGCTCGGTGCGTCGATGTCGACAGCGAACGGCGCAATGCTGGTCATCTCCGTTGTGCTCGCGCGCAACATCGTTCAGCGTTGGAGCGGCCAAGAGTACTCCGATTCCTTCATGCTGGGTCTCTCCCGCGCTATGGCCGTTCCCACGGCGATTGCAGCAACCGTTGTTGCCTGGATAAGGCCGGAACCAGGCATCCTGCTAGTGGTCGCTTTCGACATCGTGTTCGCCGGGTGCGTGGTTCCCCTGTTTCTCGGTGTCTACTGGAAGAAGGCCAATAGTGCTGCCGCGATCGCGGCCATCGTTTGCGGAACACTGGTTCGATTGCTTGCCCATTTCGTCACCCCCGCCGAGTGGGCCGGGTTGGATACGTTGGTGCCGCCGGTCGTCAGCGGGCTTGTTTTCTACTTCGCCTGCCGTGCAACGTGGAAGCGCCTCCCGGGCAGGCATGAGGCAATTCACGAATCAGCACCGGTCGACCAATTCCTGCCGGAGGCCGCGCAATGATCCGCACGCGCGGATACTAAGCAGTTGGCCGCCGAATATCTATGCCACGTGGCTCGTTGGCTTGCGCCTCCGGGCTATTTCCGGCGACGCCATCCCGGCGGGGCACTATGGTTCAGCGTGGCTGACTAACAGACACCAGCATAACTGTCGGCGGATCGCACCTTCGATATATAGACGAGCGCTTGTCGTCGTTGTCGCGCGCCGCCTGGAGTTGCCCGGCGGCGGATCCTGTTCCGGCACGGGCCCATGCCGCCTCACTTGACACGAGGGGCCCGGACATGAAAACGTTTGATCATACGACGATGAAGCCTCGCTTCGGTACCCTCTTCCTTTTGATGGCTTTCACTGCCGGTGCCGCCGAGGATGCTCCCGTCTTCAAACAACAACACCGCCGGTGGTGGGCCATCCAGCCGGTAGCGTTCCAACACCCACCGGCGATCGACGCGGCCGGTGCGCGGTGGGCCAGCAACGAGATCGACTATTTCGTCTACGCGAAGTTAAAACAGAAGGGCATTGAACCGAGTCCTCTTGCGGATCGCGCGACCTTCCTCCGCCGCGTCACCGTCGATCTTACCGGTGTTCCGCCCACCGCCGAGGATGCCAGTCTCTTTCTAAACGACACTGGGCCCGGCGCCGAAGAGAGGCTGGTCAACCGTCTGCTCGAGAGCCCGCGCTACGGTGAACGCTGGGGACGCCATTGGCTCGACGTGGTCCGCTACGCCGATAGTGACGGTTTCAAGCAGGACGATACACGGCCAAACATCTGGCGTTACCGGGATTGGGTCATCCAAAGCTTCAACGAAGACAAGCCGTACAATCGGTTCATCCGCGAACAGATTGCGGCCGATGAATTGTTTCCGGATGATCGCAAGGCACTGCCCGGACTTGGCTTCCTGCGCCTGTTCGAAGACGAGTTCAACCAGGCCAACATCCGGCTGCGGCGGCAGGAGTTGCTCAACGACCTCACCGATAATACGTCGTTCGCCTTCCTTGGCGTTACGATGGGTTGCGCCCGCTGCCACGACCACAAGTTTGATCCGCTGCTGCATCGCGACTACTACCGGCTGCAGGCCTTCTTCGCCAACATCCGTATTGATGACGAGGCCACCACGGCGAGTCCGGAAGAGATTGACGCCTACGATGCGGCGATGGCGCGATACAGGGCCGCGGCTAAACCCGTCCTCGATAGGATCGAAGAGTTTGTTGCGGTGCCCCGCGCGAAGTTCCGCAAGGAGTATACGGAGCGTTTCCCGGAAGAGGTTCAGACTGTGATCGGCAAACATGCTGCCGATCGAACACCGCTGGATTGGCAGATCTATCACAAAGCAATCACGCAGGTAGAAGTTCCCGACGCGGATGTGGTCAACAAGCGGGGGGACGCCGCGGGCAAGGCAAAGTACAAGGCGTTGCTGGCCGAGTTGGATGCCTATCGGCATTTGCTGCCGAAGCCCCTGCCGCGCTATCAGATCATGCGCGATCAGGCAGTGGAAGCTCCGCCGACGCACGTCTTGCGGTCCGGCTCGGTGGATGCTCCGATGGATGAAGTGGCGCCGGGATTCCTTACTATTCTCGATCCGGCCCCGGCAAAGATCACCCCTCGCGCCGATTTGCAGTCGAGCGGACGGCGCACCGCGCTCGCCAACTGGCTGGCCGATGAGGGTAATCCACTCACCACGCGCGTGATCGTCAATCGAGTCTGGCACTACCACTTCGGCCGCGGCCTCGTTGGAACCCCGAACGACTTTGGCTTGATGGGCGATCGGCCTTCCAACCGCGAACTTCTTGACTGGTTGACAGCCACCTTCACCGGCCCGGACGGCTGGAGTTTGAAGAAACTCCACCGCCGCATCGTACTCAGCGCCACCTACCGGCAGTCATCGGATTTCCGCGTATCGGCTGCTACAACCGACAATGACAACAAGCTACTTTGGCGGTATCC
>JBGSME010001109.1:0-3111 GCA_041740335.1 Bryobacteraceae bacterium
GCCGGCGGCTCGCAGCGCCGAACGCGCGTTGCGCGGAAGACGGGCGAAGCGCTCGGCAAGGGTTAACGTGGAAGGATAGACGATGGCGGCCAGGCTGAGAGAGCATTACGACACGCAAGTGATTCCGGCGCTCACCAAGGAATTCGGATATACCAATCCGATGGCAGTGCCCAGGATCGAAAAAATTTCGATCAACATCGGGCTGGGCGAAGCGACGCAAAATCCCAAGCTGATCGACGGCGCGGTTACTGAGATGACCGCGATCGCCGGCCAGAAGCCGATCGTGACCAAAGCGAAGAAGTCGGTGGCGCAGTTCAAGCTGCGCGAGGGGATGCCCATCGGCGTCGCGGTGACGCTGCGCGGCGCTCGAATGTACGAGTTCCTCGACCGGCTGGCGAACATCGCCCTGCCGCGCGTCCGCGACTTCCGGGGTATTTCGCCGAAATCGTTCGATGGACGCGGCAACTATACGCTGGGGTTGAAAGACCAGTTGATCTTCCCCGAGATCGACTACAACAAAGTGGATAAGACAAAGGGTATGAATATCTGCATCACGACGACGGCGTCCACCGACGCCGAAGCCATGTCGCTGTTACGGTTGATGGGGATGCCGTTCCGGCAGTAGAGCAAGGAGCACAGGTTAACAGTTATGGCCACCACTGCAAAAATCGCGCGGGACGACAGGTTGGAGAAAGCGGCTGCCGCCCGCAAGCCGAAGCTTCGCTGCCGCCACCGGAACCGTTGTTTCCGCTGCGGCCGGCCGCGCGGATTCATCCGCAAATTCCGGCTGTGCCGTATTTGTTTCCGAAACTTAGCGCTGTCGGGGGAAATCCCCGGGGTCACGAAGTCGAGCTGGTAGGAGATAAGAAGATCGATGTTTTCCGATCCCGTTGCCGATATGCTGACGCGGCTCCGCAATGCGCTGGCTGCACGACACCCAAAGGTTGACGTGCCGTCGTCGAAGCTGAAAATGGAGATCGCGCGGATCCTGAAGGACGAAGGCTACATCCTCAATTTCAAACTTGTGGATGAGGGCCCCGCCCAGACGATCCGGCTTTACTTGAAATACACGCCGGGCAACCAGCCGGTGATATCGAAGATCCACCGGGTGTCGAAACCCGGCTGCCGCATCTATGTCGGCAGCAAGGAAGTGCCACGCGTGCTCGGCGGCCTTGGGGTGAATATCCTCACCACGTCGCGTGGCGTGATGACAGGCGCCGAGGCCAGGAAGGCCGGCGTCGGGGGCGAACTGCTTTGCCAGATCTGGTAAGGCGGCCGCCCGAGCAGAACACCAGGAAGAATCTATATGTCGAGAATCGGTAAGAAACCCATCCCGGTGCCGAAAGGCGTTCAGATCACCATCGGCGAGCGGCTCGAGGTCAAGGGCCCCAAGGGGCAGTTGTCGGTCCCGCTTCCCAAGGGAATCGAGATCACCGATAACGCTGGCACCCTTGAGTTGACGCGGGCCAATAACTCGCTGGCGGCGCTCCACGGCTTAACCCGTGCTCTCGCCGCTAACGCGGTGACAGGCGTATCGACGGGGTTCGTTCGCGAACTCGATATCGTCGGCACCGGCTATCGCGCCGAAGTCAAGGGCCGCATCGTGGTTTTCGCTCTCGGCTACTCCCACCCGATCGACTTTATGCTGCCGGTTGGCGTGGACTGCAAGATCGACAAACTCACCCATCTGGTTCTCTCGAGCCACGATCGGGAACTGCTGGGACAGACCTGCTCCAACATGCGCTCGCTGCGCCCGCCGGACCCATACAAGAACAAGGGCGTCCGGTACACCGGTGAAGTGCTCCGCAAGAAGGCGGGCAAGGCCGGCGCAGGCAGCAAAGGTAAATAGGAACGACCGGAGAGATAAGTAAGCCATGATCAAAAAACCTTCCCGGGATGAACATCGGCGCCGCATCCATGTGCGGATCCGGCGGCGCCTATCGGGCACCACCGAACGGCCGCGGCTGGCCGTGTTTCGCAGCCTGAAGCACATTTATGCTCAGGTGATTGACGACCGCAAGGGCCAAACGCTCGTGGCCGCTTCCTCGTCGGAAAAGAACGCCGCGGCGAACGGCGGCAATATCGCCGGCGCGAAAGAAATTGGAAAGCTGGTGGCTGAGCGCGCGCTGGCCAAGGGCGTGAAAAGCGTGGTTTTCGACCGTGGCGGATTTCTATTCCACGGGCGGATCAAGGCGCTGGCCGACGCGGCGCGCGAAGCAGGACTGGAGTTTTAACGGATGCCGGCACAGCTCAAGAAAAACGAAATCGCGGCGCTCTCGCTCAAAGAGCATGTCATTTCGATCAATCGCGTCACCAAGGTCGTCAAGGGAGGTAAGAACCTCAGCTTCGCGGCGTTGGTGGTGATCGGCGACCCCGGCTCAAAGGTCGTCGGCTTCGGAACCGGCAAGGCGCGCGAAGTCCCGGCGGCGATCAAAAAGGCGATCGAGTCGGCCAAGCGCGGGCTGCGCAAAGTGCATGTGCTGGAGCACACCATTCACCATACGGTACTCGGCCGATTCGGATCCGGCCAGGTGTTGTTGAAACCGGCCCCGGCCGGAACCGGCGTCATCGCCGGCGGACCGGTGCGCGCCGTGATGCAAGCCGCCGGCGTGCCGAACGTGCTCACCAAATCGATCGGCTCCCACAATCCGCATAACGTGATCCGGGCCACCTTCGCCGCCCTCGATCAGTTGCGAGACCGTCAGGAAGTGGCCGATCTGCGCGGGATTCCGGTGGAGAAGTTGGGATAGCGACATATGGCCGAAAGCAAAATGATCCGGATCAAACTGGTAGCGAGCCCGATTGGGCGCGTGGAGAAGCAGAAGCTGATCGTGCGCGCGCTCGGACTGCGGAAACTGAACCAAATCGTCGAAAAGCCGGACACTCCGGCGTTTCGCGGTTTCGTGCGCAAAGTGCCGCATCTGCTGGCGATCGTAGACTAGGCAACTGCCGGTACGGAAAGGATTTGATCCCATGAAACTCAGCGATCTGAAACCACCCGAGGGACAACAACGGCCGGGACGGCGCGTCGGCCGCGGTATGGGCTCGCGCGGCAAAACGTCCGGACGCGGCCACAAAGGCGCACGCTCGGTATCCGGCTATAGCAAGATG
>JBGSME010001110.1:0-4926 GCA_041740335.1 Bryobacteraceae bacterium
TGAGCCTCAGCGATTCAAGTCAACCGTCTTTGAGACCCGCGAAGAAGCGATCCGGCCGTCGCGGCGGAGTTTGATCGAGCGATCCCGCCAGCGGACCTTGTTGCCGAATAGTCCCGCTGCCCACACCGCCGCCCCCCACAGGTCGCGAAACGGAATCAGCACTCCGTAACGCAGAATCAACCCGGATCGGAGGACGCTCCACCCCGCCAAGTATGCCACCGCAAGCCGCACCGCCAGCAGCACCAGCGCTAATGGGCGCAACGGTGGAGCGGCGGCGAGTGCGGCCGCGGCCCAAACCGTGGCGAACGTTACCGGAAGCCCCGCATACGCACCACGCGAAACACGGATCGTACGCGCCCAGCGTAACTGGTGACGCCACACCGCGCCCCAGGTGCTGCCGTCGAGCGTGGTCTCAACCACCGTCTTCGAAAGATGCACGCGCCGGCCAAGCAACGTGATTCGCTTGGCCAACTGATAATCGTCTGCTATGTAGGATGCGATGGCGGCGAACCCGCCGGCTGCCTCAAGATCCGCGCGACGGAACACCAGGGTGGACCCGAGCCCGAATTCCTTCACGCCGGCCAGCGGCGCCACCAACGTGCTCGGCACAAAATCCGTTGCGATGCCAAGCGCTTCCCAGATGCCGGGAAGCTCGGCCGCGTTGGCGCGGTAGAGGCAGGTCACCATCCCGACGCCGGGGTCCTCAAGCGGAGCGGCGACGCTTGCCAGATAGCTTTCGGGCACGTGGATGTCGCTGTCGTTTACTAGCAGGATGCCGTAGCGGGCCTGTGCGGCGAGATCGATCAGCACGCCGGCCTTGCCGTTGGGGGCTTCGGTGCGGCAGTGAATGAAGCGAATGCTACGGTCAGGGAACTCGTCCTGCAACGCCCGAATGGATTCGATGGCGGGGTCTTCGTCGCTGGCCGCGCCGAACAGAATTTCAAAATCCGGGTAGTCCTGCAGCGCGTGAGAACGGATGGCTTCCATGAACGCGGGGTCGCGGCCGTAGACCGGTTTCAGGATCGAAATGGGAGGAAAGCGCGAGGGTTCAGGATCGCGGCGGGCGCGATGCCGGAGCGTCGCGTAGAGCGCGGCGAGTTGATAGACGAGGGCTACCAGGCACGCGGCGGCAAGAAAAATGGTGATCACGAGCGGCTCAGAAACACGACACCACAGGCAACCAGGATCGCACCGATCCAGCGCTGCGGCGCGACGCGTTCGCGCAGAAGTGTCTTTGCAAGCAGGGTCTCCACCACCAGGCTCGCGGCCGTGGCCGGCACGGCGAAGCTCAGGTCTTCAATCGAAAGCAGTTCCAGAAAAGCGAAGAATGAGATCGCCATAAAAACCACCGAAACGGCCAGCGGCCAGCGGGCAAAAAGGCGCGCCAGACGCGCGGGGCGGAAGTCGTGAACTTCGCCGTGCCTTTTCATGTCCCAGCTTTGCAAAAGGTCGCAAGCCGCCGTGGAGCCGACCACGGCCCCAACCAGAATCCATCGCATGGAGAACGGAGTCATGTGGAAGATGGATGAGTGCCGGCCGTGCGCGCCACCAGCACGGATCCGGCGACGATCATCGCTGTGCCCAGCCAGCGCTCCGGGCTGACGGATTCATGCAAAAGGAAGCGTCCGATAAGGGCGTTCAGCACATAGCCGAGCGAGGTGACTGGCAGCACGAAGCTGAGGTCCGCCCAACTGAGTAGAGCCATTCGGGTGACTGTCCAGAAGATCAGCAGCGCAACACCGGTGAGCACCCACGGGTTCAGCAGCGCGGCGAGGAGGTTGCCCGAAAAGCCGCGCATTCCGGCGCTCAAGGCGGTGTTGCCGAGCGTGTTGGAGACAATCACGAGAATGACGAACAGCACAGTCTTGCGGGTCAGCCTCGACTGCGCAGGCGCCCCCCCCAAAGACCTAATCCCCAGCGCTCGAGGCCGCTGCCGCGCTTCTCTCGTCGCGGACAAACCGCTTCCGCTTGGCGCGCAACGCCAGATATTCGCGCGCTTCCTTGTAGAGCCTGCGCCGCTCGCCGCCATTGAAGATCGCTTTGCGAACCACGCGCCACGCCGCTTTCGGGCGGAAATAATACTCGCCGTAGAACCGCTCCACCCAATCGACAAGCTCAGCGCGATCAAGGCCGGGGTAGATGATGTTCGGAAGCTGGTGGCCTTGTTCATCGGTCATCGAATCGATGGTGATGAGATCGTTCTTCTTGACGTAGTCGTAGAATTCAGTTCCCGGATATGGATGCGCGATCGACACCTGGATCGTCTCGGTGCTCAATTCCTTCGCGAAATCCACAGTGCGGCGAATGGACTCGGCGGTTTCCCCGGGCAGCCCGACGATAAAATCGCCGTGAATGGTCAGGCCGAGATCGTGCGCGTTCTTGGTGAAGCGCCGCGCCATGTCGATGTTCGCGCCCTTCTTGATGTTCTTCAGGATCTGTGGATCACCCGATTCGTATCCTACGATCATCAGGCGGAACCCGGCTTCCTTCATCGCTTTCAAAGTGTCGTAGTCGGTGGTAACACGCGAGGTGCATGAAAAAGTAACGTCGGGGTGCCGCAGCTCCTTGCGAAGCTCAGTCAGCTTCAGGCAGATTTCGATGGTGCGTTCCCGCTTGTAGTTGAACGTGTCGTCGTCGAAAAAGATTTCCTTCAGATCAGGAAAGTTTCCAATCGCCCAGCGGACTTCGTTCACCACATCCTGCGCCGAACGCAAGCGCCACCGGTGGCCAGAATGCGTCTGCGGCCACAAGCAAAACGTACACATCGCCGGGCAGCCGCGCGAGGTGTACATGCTGATGAAAGGATGCTTGAGAAACGGGACGTTGTAGCGGCGGAAATCGAGATCGCGCTGATAGATCTTAGAAACCCATGGCAGCGAATCCAGGTCCTCAATGTAGCCGCCCTCGGGATTGTGTTGGAACCCGGCGCCATCGCGGAAGCTGACGCCCGGCAGTTCGGAAAGCGGCTTGCCATTCGCGAAATCGACGATCTGGCGGTCAAACTCGCGGCGCACGATGAAGTCGATCGCGGTCGACTTGAGGCTTTTTTCCGGCTCCACCGTCACCGGCGGGCCGACGAAGGCTACCTTCAGCCGCGGGTTGTTATCCTTCATCATCTCCGCCATCTTCACGTCGACATGAAAGCCTGGCGTGGAAGTGAACAGGACCAGCAGTTCGAAGCCGCCCGCCATGGCGACGGTTTGCTCGATCGAGATCTTGTGCGGCGGAGCGTCGAGGACTTTTGAATCAGGCAGCAAGCCCGCCGGGTAGCAGAGCCACACCGGATACCAATAGGACTCGATCTCTCGCGTCGCTGGCCACCGGGAGCTCGCGCCACCGTCGAAGCCCTCGAAGGAGGGCGGGTTGAGGAAAAGGGTTCGCATGAGGAGGCGTTACCTCTCTATTATCGCGAATCGGCGGCCGGTGTCGATTCCGGGGCGGCCAGCCCAGCGTCAGCCCCGGTGAGCGGCGTGTGGTTGCTGTAGCGCACCTGGATCTTGGCGGCGCCGATAATCCGTGTCTGTACCGTGGAATCGATCTGCGTCAGATACGCCACGCCATTGCGGATCACATAGTCTCGCACGAAGGCGATCTTGCGGATGAACAGCGACGGGCTCTTCACGAACTCGCCCTGCTCACGGACCGGAAGGCCAGACATGGCCTCGATCCACAGCCACCCCCGGAACAGGCCCGGACGCTTCGCCTTCGGTACCACTTCGAACAGATGGAGACGCCACGGGTCTGCGCCGTATTCGCCGTAGTAGTCGAACTTGTAGTTATCGGGAGTGATGCCGAGCGATTGCCCACCCTTCTCCGCAGCCTCTTTTTCGGCCTGGAGGTAGCGTGCGATCACGTCCTTTTTCACCGTATTGTCGCCCTGAAAAGTGATGGCGCGGTAGGTGATGCCGCCCACCCGAGTAACATGCCGGAGGGCGTGAAAGCGGCCCTTCTTTTTGAGCGACGGAATCGACGCCTCGATATCCACATCCATGGCGAGGCCCTGGCCCTTTTCCTTCTGGGCTCTCGAGGCCTCCAGATACTGCTTCAGGAAGGGAGCTCCGTCGTCTTTGGCACCCGGCTCAGCATTGAGTAATAAAGCGCCAAGAATCAGCGCGAAAGCAATTCGGGTCAAGATGGTCCTTACTGGAGCAATGGGCCGGGACCGATCGCGGCTCCCACCCACTCCTTGTACTCTACCAAACTACGTAATCCATCACTCAAGAGGATGCATTCCGGTAACCAGAGTTTCGGCAGAATTTCTCAAAATCGGTATTGCCGGTACAGGTAGTAGCCGGAGAGGACGAAACCGATGCACAGGACCACTTTTCGGACCGCCGCTGGCGAGAAACGCAACGAAAACCGCGCACCAAGGTACCCACCCGCAATTGCCGCCGCCGCCATCGGCACCGCGTAGCCCCACTGGACCTTCTTCTCAAGGATGAAAAGAACCGCGGCCGCGCCATTGATCCCGCAGGCCAGCAGCGTTTTCAGCGCGTTCATCTCATGCAGATTGCGGAGCCCCATGAAGGCGAGCGAACTTAACATCAGAATGCCGATCCCGGCTCCGAAGTACCCGCCATAAATGGATACCAGCAACTGCATGCAAGCCAACGCGAAAAGGCGGCTCTGCGGGAAGGACTCCGCTTCCCCGGCGTGGGATTTCACCCAGCGCCCAATCACCGGCTGAGCCATCAACAACACCGTTGCCCCGAGAATCAGCCATGGGATCAGAGCGGCAAAGTACTTTTCCTGAGTGCGAGTTACGAGCAGCGTACCAATCAGGCCACCCACAAGGCTCGGCGCCGCAAGCCAGCGTAGCAGCCTTGGCGGATGCTGAATGTCCCGGCGATAGGCGCCAGCGCTTGCGAGCGATCCCGGTAGTAGTGCGATCGTGCTTGTGCCGTTGGCCATCACCGGCGCGGTGAT
>JBGSME010001111.1:0-1868 GCA_041740335.1 Bryobacteraceae bacterium
TGCAAGCGAACCGAAGCGTTGTTCATCAACAGCAGCGCTTGCGGCGCGGTGACCGACGTGTTCCGCCGCGCGCACGATGTGATCATGTCGGGCTGGTCAAACGACTCAAATAGCGGATAGCGGATGCTGCGTTTGTTGAAGACGTAGATGCTGCGGCGCCACGTCGACGGGTCGTCGTCGGCTTGGCCGGTCCAGGTTCGTTTGGAACTGGCTTGGAACAGCGCCGGATCGATGTAGGGATACATCGCCGGTCCCCCCAGCTTCCGGTTGAGCGTGCCCGCCGAGGCCAGCATCGCGTCGCGTATCGTTTCGATATCAAGCCGCTGCCGCGGCATTCGCCAAAGATAGCGGTTTGTTGAATCGATCTTGCGGCTCGGCTCCACGTCGTCGCTCGACATCCGGTACGCCTTCGACATCAGCAGCATTTTGTCCATCGCCTTGATGGACCAACCGCGGCGAACGAACTCGGTGGACAGCCAGTCCAGCAGTTCCGGATGCGTCGGCGCTTCGCCCTTCTTGCCAAAGTTATTCGCCGTCCCCACGATGCCGCGGCCGAAGTGCCGCTGCCAGATTCGATTCGCCATCACGCGCGCGGTAAGCGGATTCTCGGGCGAGGCCACCCATTCGGCGAAGCTCCGCCGCCGGTACGTCGTCCCGGCTCCAGCGGGCGGCGCGATGGTCTTGAATTCGTCCCAACTCGCTACCGCGAACGCGCCCGGCTCCATCTGCGATCCCTTGTTATCCACGCTGCCGCGATGAAGGAAATAGGAGGGCAGCGGCTCGCGGCCTTGTTCGGCGATCGCCATCGCGGAGGGGTATGGCTTCGGACGCTGCTTGTCGAGTTCGGCGATCGCTTTCGCCGCTTCGCTGTAACGAACGCGTTCTTCGGCGCTCATCCGTTCCGCGATCTCTTCGTCCTTCACCTGCAGCGTCTTTTCAATTTGCCGGGCATTCAGGCGCTGGCCGTCGGTGCGCTTATCGGCCGGGGTACGCCAAGCTTCCTGCATGTAGGGCAGCAGCTTCGAAACTTTCTCCTCGAAGATCGCCGCGCGATGCGGCTTTTCAATTTCGGTGCGCATCGCCTTGTGCGGTTTCTGCAACTCATCGATCCGCGCATTCTCCGCTTTGTGCCGAGCCACTTCGGCGGCGCCCACGAGTGGATACTCCTGCGGCTTGGTGGAAAAGAACACCGCCTGAATCCGGTAGTAATCCTTCTGCGCGATCGGATCGAACTTATGGTTGTGGCAGCGCGCGCAGCCTACGGTGAGGCCGAGAAATGCGAGCGAGGTTGTGGAAACGATGTCGTCCAGTTCGTCCTGCCGCGTCATCTCGGTCTTGAGGTTGTTTTCAGGACCCAATCGTAGAAAGCCGGTGGCCACCATCTTCGTTCGGCGGCCGGCTTCATCGTCCGGATATTCATCGCCTGCGATCTGGTCACGGATGAAGTCGTCATACGGTTTGTCCTGATTGAACGCGTTCACTACCCAGTCGCGATAGCGCCAACCGTTGTGCCGTTCGCGGTCGTATTCGTAGCCACCCGAATCGGAGTAACGCACCAGATCGAGCCAGAACCTTCCCCAGCGCTCACCGTAGTGCGGCGACGCGAGCAGACGGTCCACCAGTTTCTCCCATGCGCCGGAACTGTTGTCCTGCAGGAATTCGTCCACTTCGGCGGGCGTCGGCGGCAGCCCCAGAACATCGAGATACGCGCGCCGCACGAGCGTTCGCCGATCGGCTTCCGCGGCCGGCGTCAGCTTCTGATCCATCCATGTCTTCTTGAGAAACGCATCGACGGGGTTGGTCTCGCCTCCGGCGGGAATGGCGGACCGCACCGGTTTCTGGAACGCCCAGAAAGCCCGCTCCTCGGG
>JBGSME010001112.1:0-5471 GCA_041740335.1 Bryobacteraceae bacterium
CCCAACTTCCTCATCCTCGAACTCGGTTTCGGCGAGGTGCCTTGGCGAGCCGACCTCATCCATCCACCCGAAGCCTTCGACCAGGGCCGAATGACCCTTTCGGACCGTCCCGGCCTCGGCATCGCAATCAACGAAAAGGTAGCCCAGCAACATGCGATCTAGAATAGCCGTCCCCGTCGTCATCCTCCTCGCCGGAGCCGCCTACCTCCTCAGTCAGTCCGCCACCACCACCACGCTCCAGAATCCTCCGCCCGACGCTGACGCATTATTCGCTGTCCGTCTCGGCGCAACCGACACGGTCGAAACGAAATGGGATGGATCGGTTGAAGTAATCAACGGTACCCTCGCTAAACTGGCCGGCTACGAAATGCGGATCGACGACATTGTCCATCCCCCCAATCGGTTCACGGTCTCCACGCGCAAAGCGTTCCTGTTCCCCAAACGCCCGCACGACGCCGACCTCTACATCGATTCCCCCGGGCCCAACCTGTTAACCCCGCGGTTGTTCGTTTACGTCAAGGGACCCGGCAGCGCTGAAGTGCAACTCACCACCGCGCAAGGGAACTTCCGCTTTTCTCTGCGTGACCACTACCGGTCTTTCGACGGCGGCAAAGTCACTGTCGAGCGTTTGGCCAACCCCGCTCTCATCGGACGCACCGGCGAAACACGCGGCCGCCTCACCGACAACGACGCGCCTTCGATCGCCATCGCCGGCGACAACTCGCGTTGGGTCGCCTATCAGGGATTCAAGCTCGATCAGGACGAGGTCTTCGCCGAACAGCTCGCCGGTGGACGGCTTACTCTGCACAAGGTCAGCAGCCGTCCCGGCGACGTCTATCGGACCGCGATCGCCCAGGATGGCGAAGGCAAGATCTGGGTGGTCTGGTCCGAACGCC
Organism: Bryobacteraceae bacterium; assembly: GCA_041740335.1. Taxonomy (GTDB): domain Bacteria; phylum Acidobacteriota; class Terriglobia; order Bryobacterales; family Bryobacteraceae; genus DSOI01. The sequence goes on from JBGSME010001112.1 coordinate 897, forward strand.
TCGACGATAACTGGGACCTCTACGCGCGCTCTTACGACGGCAACGCGTGGTCTTCCATCCATCGCCTTACCACCGAGTCACAACCCGACGTCCATCATCGCCTGCTGGCGGACCCCAGCGGCCGCCTCCATCTCGTCTGGCAAGGCTGGCGCGACAATCGCGCCGCCATCATTCATAAGAGCTACACCGCCGCCGCCGGTTGGACCGAATCGGTCCGCGTCTCGGCCCCCGGCGCGCCCAACTGCTGGGAACCCTCCATCGCCGTCGATTCCAAGGGACTCGTCCACGTCGCCTGGGACCAGTACGGGCCCAACGGCTACGACATCCACCTGCGCACCATGGCTAGCAACGTCTGGCATCGTCCTGTCGCCATTGCCAACACGCCGCTCTTTGAAGCCTATCCGTCGCTCACCGTCGACAAGCAGGATCGCCTCTGGATCGCCTGGCACGAGTCCGGCGTCAATTGGGGCAAGGACTGGGGCTTTTACTACGACATCAAGGCCCCCGCCACCGGACTCTATCAATCGCGCAAGATCCGCATGGCCGTGTGGGACGGCGTCAAGCTGATGGAACCCGCGACCCAACTCGAGCAGGCGCTCCCGCCCGACAAGTTCAACTACTATGAATATCCGCATCTGGCCGCCGACGGCACGGGCGCGATCCATGCCTTCTTTCGAAAACGCACGCCGCAGCAATTGAACGTTTATCCGCGTACGCCTGCCCATCAGGCGCTGTGGGAAATCTACAGCTCAACCTGGGACGGCGCCAAATGGTCACCCATGACGTTGGTGCCATATTCGACAGGACGAAACGACATGCGGATCGCTACCGCCGTCGACAACGAGGGCGTGGTTCATGCTGCCTGGCCCACCGATCGCCGAGGCTTCCGCGACATGATCAATACGCTCCCCGATGTCTTCGCCGGCCGCTTCGCCTATGGTCCCGGCGCCACCGCCGATCAAAAACTCATCGCGTTCCGTAAGCCGGACGCGCAGTCGGCCACCGTCCACGGCGATGAGCCCGGGGATGTCAGCCGTATGCGCGGCTACACCTACAATCTTGGCGGCGAGACTCTGCGCATCTATCGCGGCGACATGCACCGCCACACCGAAATCTCCTGGGATGGGTACAACGACGGCTCCACCGAGGACACCTATCGCTACGCCATTGACGCCGCGTCCATGGATTTCCTGGCAATCACCGAACACAACTTCGGCGTCGAGGATGAGTACGACTGGTGGCGCAGCCAAAAGTTCTGCGACATCTTCCGCGTTGGCTCCGCTTTCGTTCCGCTCTACGCCTACGAACGCTCGGCCACCTATCCCAACGGGCACCGCAACATCGTGTTTCCTTATCGCGGCGCGCCGGTCCTCGACGTCCAGCACTACGAGTGGACCGATAATCCCAACTATCGCCGCCAGGGAGCCGAACGTCTCTTTGGCTATCTCCGCAAGTACAAAGGTCTCGCCATGCCCCACACCTCCGCCACCGATATGGGCACCGATTGGCGCGACTACGATCCTGAGGTCGAGCCCGTCGTCGAAATCTATCAGGCCGACCGCACCAACTACGAATGCGCCGATTGCTGGCGCGCCGCCGACAAAACCAGCCGCGCCAAACAGCCCGGCGGTTACCGGCCCGACGGTTTCGTCTCCGAAGCGTGGAAAAAAGGTTACCGTCTCGGTGTGCAGGCCAGTTCCGATCACTTGGGCGTCCACACCGCGTATTCGATGATCCTCGCGCCCGCCAACAACCGCCAGGCTCTGGTCGACGCCATTCGCCAACGCCGCACCTACGGCGCAACCGATAATATCGTGCTGGACTTCCGCCTCATCGATGGCTCGCGTCAATATATGATGGGCGCCGACGCGAAGCTCTCCGGTACCCCCCGCTTTCGGATTCACGTGGCCGGCACCGGCCCTCTCCAGGATGTCGAAATCGTCAAGGACAACCGAAAAGTCTTCGCCGCCACCGTCACCGGGAACACCGCCACCTTTGAGTGGTCTGACCCGGCTTCCGCTAAATCCACCAGTTTCTATTATTTGCGCGTCCGTCAGGTGGACGGCCAAATTGGCTGGGGAAGCCCGATCTGGGTCGAGCGATAGGACTCCCAATAGCCGATACCCCCATTTGGGGAAGAGTTATCCTGCTTCCGTGGGCGTTGATCTTTGAGTCAATCGGCCTCAAAGTAGAAGAACACCGAGGCTACCTGCCTCACATATCGACGCCTGCGGGTCCGGAGGTCCGCAGGCGTTTTGCAATTCTACACCCTCAGTTTTATCCCTGGCATCAGATTCCTTGAGACGAAGTTTGGAATCCGTGGACTACACCTGGAGTGATGTGTGATAATATCCTCTTGTTACATTTTTTGCCTTCAGGCATTCTTTTAACATTCGACGGGCAGTCAGCCCGTGCGTTTCAACCCTAGGGAGGGAAGATGTCTCAGCTCTTTCGTCCCAGCACAAACGCGTTCGCAAAAGGTAGTATCGCTGCCGGATTGGCGGTTGTGGCCGGACTTGGCGCAGCTTTGTTCGGTTTCGCCCGCTCCCCATACGTATCGAACGCGCAGGTGACTGTGGAACAGCCGGTCATGTTTACCCATAAACACCATGTGGCCGGAATTGGACTTGATTGCCGATACTGCCATACATCGGTCGAAACCTCGTCGTTTGCGGGGATCCCGCCCACCGAGACCTGTATGAGTTGTCATTCCCAGATCTGGGCCGACGCGCCCATCCTCGAACCTGTCCGCGAGAGCTATCGCTCCGGAAAGTCGATTGAATGGACCCGCGTCCATGATCTCCCCGGATTCGTCTATTTCAATCACAGCATCCACGTCGCCAAGGGCATGTCCTGCGCTGTCTGTCACGGCCGTGTCGACCAGATGCCCATGGTCTACCAGCAGAACACCCTCTTCATGGAGTGGTGTCTCGAATGTCACCGCGCGCCGGAGAAATACATCCGGCCGAAGGATCAAGTTTTCAACATGGAGTATCAGCCAGCGGAACCGCAAAGTGTGATCGGACCCAGACTCGTCGCCGAGTATAAGGTTCGCAAACTCACCGACTGTTCCGTCTGTCACCGCTAACGTCCCAATCCATGAGCAGCCAACCGACCTCTCCCACTCAGCTCGATCTCGAAGCCATTCGAGCGCGTCTGGCCAACGCAAAAGGGCCGGAATTCTGGCGTAGCCTCGAACAGGTGGCCGAAACCGACGAGTTCCGCGCGTTTCTCGACAACGAGTTCACCGAAGGAACCTCCGAGTGGACTGACCCTGTCAGCCGCCGCCGTCTCCTTGAACTCATGGGCGCCTCGCTCGGCCTGGCTGGCTTTACCTCCTGTACCAAGCAGCCGCCGGAAAAAATCGTCCCCTACGTCAACCAGCCCGAAGACATCATTCCCGGCAAGCCCCTCTTCTTCGCCACTTCTCTTCCGCTTTCCGGTTACTCCGACGGCGTTCTGGTCGAGAGCCACATGGGCCGGCCCACCAAAATCGAAGGCAATCCCCTCCATCCTTCCAGCCTCGGTTCCACCGGCGTCTATCATCAGGCGGCCGCTCTTGGCCTCTATGATCCGGACCGCTCCCAATCTGCGCTGCGCGAGGGCCGCAATTCCACTTGGCAGCGCTTTCAGGAAGCTCTCAATCTCGTTCGCGAAGATCTGCTCGCCTCCAAAGGCGCGGGCTTCCGCCTTCTCACCGAAACGATCACTTCACCCACGCTCCAAGCGCATATTCGGGAATTTCTTGCCACTTATCCGGAAGCACGCTGGCATCAATATGAGCCGGTGAACCGCTCCGCCGCTTACGCCGGAACCAAACTCGCCTTCGGTGAAGCCCTCAGCCCCGTTTATCACGTAGCCAAAGCCGACGTCATCGTCGCCCTCGACTCCGATTTCCTTACCTCCGGCCACGGCGCGGTTCGCTACGCGCGGGACTTCGGTACCCGCCGCCAGCCGGATCGCATGAATCGCCTATACGCCGTCGAGCCCACCCCCTCGCTCACCGGCAGCACGGCCGACCATCGCCTGCCGCTGAATTCCGCCGATGTGGACACCTTCGCTCGCGCCCTCGCCGCCAAGGTGGGCGCATCTGTTTCTTCCGTCACGACGAAGGCTAGTCCGGAATGGGTGGATGCCATCGCCAAGGACCTGAACGCTCACAAAGGAGCGTCGCTCGTCATCGCTGGCGAACATCAGCCCGCCGCTGTTCACGCCGTGGCCCACGCCATGAACGTCGCGCTGGGCAACGTCGGCTCCACCGTCGATTACATTACTCCCATCGAAGCCGATCCCTCCGATCAGGCCGCCTCGCTCGCGCAATTGGCCGCCGACATGGAAGCCGGCAAGGTCTCGACAATCCTCATCGCCGGCGCCAACCCCCTCTATACCGCGCCTGCTGAGCTCAAATTCGCCGAAGGTCTGCGAAAAGTTAAGCTCAGAATGCGTTTGGGCGAATACGACGACGAAACCTCAGCCGTTTGCCACTGGCACGTCCCGATGGCCCATCCGCTCGAGGCGTGGGGCGATTCCCGAGCCTATGACGGTACGGTGACGCTCCAGCAGCCTTTGATCGCC
>JBGSME010001113.1:0-6367 GCA_041740335.1 Bryobacteraceae bacterium
ACGGCGTAACCGGACAGTACATTGGATTATTGCATCATCGAGTGGCGGCCGAGGAGGCCGCTACGCGATGGCAAGAAAACCTCCATCAAGAAAAGCGCGGGCCGTCCCGAAGACTGTCTTGCGCCTGCCAGATCTCGACCAAGCGAAATCGGCTGTTCTGAACAGCCTGAGTTCTCACGACGCCCAGCGTGGTTACCGTCACGCTATCGATGAGTTCATTGAATGGTATTGCTCGGAGCCGAGACTGTCCTTCAGCAGGACCGTCGTCCTCCGGTATCGTATGCACCTGGAATCCCGAAAGTTGGCACCCGGAACAGTCAACCTGCGCCTCGGGGCCGTGCGGCGTCTCGCCTATGAAGCCTCCGATTGCGGTCTCCTGAGCCCTGATCTTGCTGCCGGTATTCGGCGAGTGAAAGGCGTCAAGAAACTCGGTGTGCGCTTGGGCAACTGGTTAACTGCCGAATAGGGCGAGAGCCTCTGGCAGTCTCCCGATGCTGAGCGGCTGAAGGGCAAGCGTGACCGAGCGCTCTTGGCTGTGTTGCTCTCCTGCGGCTTGAGGAGGCACGAAGCCGTTGAGTTGAACGTCTCTCACCTTCAGCAACGCGAACAACACTGGGCCATTGTCGATCTCGTTGGGAAGGCCGGTCACACGCGGACTGTGCCGATGCCGGATTGGGTCAAGCAGGTTCTTGATGACTGGCTGAATGCAGCAGGTCTCACCTCGGGCAGGGTGTTTCGTCGCGTGAACCGGGCTGGACGAGTCTGGGGTGACGGCATGACTGAAAAAGTCGTCTGGCACGTCGTCCGGGAGTACGCAAAGAAAGCCGGGATCGACAAATTGGCACCCCATGATTTGCGTCGAACCTGCGCGAGGCTTTGCCACACTGCCGGAGGCGAACTGGAACAGATCCAGTTCCTTCTCGGTCACGTCTCGATCCAAACCACCGAGCGATACCTCGGATGCAAGCAGCGCATCCGATCGGCGGTCAACGACAGAATCGGAATTGAGCCGAAGAGCTGAGAGCGCACCGGGGAACGATAGTGGAAGGGTTGCCGACAATCCGTTCGGCATCACCGGCCTGGCCCAGTCGCGGATGGACAAATTGGCCGAGTACGACACAAATTGTCGCTTGCAGCGACACCGGCGCGATTCGCGCCAAGGGCGATAGGTTAGTTGGTACCGCGGTTCTATTCTTCAAGGTACCTGAGATCCATCCAGACTGAGAAACAGCCACCGCTTTGCACCGGATCCTTCGATTCAAGACGATTTCCGTACCCAGAGTATCCCGCCTAATATCAATGGATCAGATCGTTCCAGCCCCGAGTACCAAGACAGATTGTCCTGTTTGAAGCGGTAGCTGATCCCTTATTATCAACGACTTGAAAGGGAGCGAAACGTGCAGTGTTAAAGAGCATGGAACCCCTGAAACCTACCGCCAAACTCGGACTCCTGCTGATGGCCGCCACCCTGGCCTTCGGGAAGAACGCCCACAAGCTGGCGAACGACCTTCCAGCCGGAACCGCGCACGGCGAGGCTGACGTCATCGTCCAGTTCAAACAAGCGCCCACCGAGAAACACCACCGGAAGATCACCGCGAAGGGTGGCAAGCATAAAGCAACCCTAAATTTGATCAACGGCGGCCGTTACTCCCTGTCTGCCAGGGAACTCGACGCGCTGTCCGACGATCCGGACGTGGCGTTTATCACTCCAAACCGCAAGGTTGAGGCAATGGCAGACCAATCCATGCCAACGATTGGGGCGGACATCGCTCGCAGCTACAACTGGGACGGAACGGGTATTGGTATCGCGGTGCTGGACAGTGGTATTTACACCGCTCCTGACCTTGATTCGAAGACCTCTAGCCAAGTCTCGCGTATCGTCTACAAGGAGAATTTCGTCGCCGGTCAAACGGGCACCAGCGACGGGCGCGGTCACGGTACGCACGTCGCGGGGATCATCGCCGGAAATGGCAAAATCTCCACGTGTTCCACCTGCACGCAAACCTTTCGCGGGGTGGCCACCAATGCAAACATCATCAACTTGCGGGTTCTGAATCAGCAAGGCGAGGGTACGGACAGCGCGGTGATCGCAGCCATTCAGCGGGCGATCGCACTCAAGAGCACATACAACATCCGGGTCATGAATCTCTCCCTCGGGAGGCCAGTGAGAGAAAGCTATGCAACCGATCCGCTGTGTCAGGCTGTGGAAGCCGCCTGGAGGGCGGGCATCGTCGTCGTCGTCGCCGCTGGGAACAACGGCCGCGACAACTCGAAAGAAACTGAGGGCTACGGTACCATCACTTCCCCGGCGAACGATCCTTACGTGATCACGGTGGGCGCGATGAAGACCATGGAATCCGCCTCACGCAGCGACGATCGTATCACCAGCTATAGCTCCAAGGGCCCCACCGCCATCGACCATATCGTCAAGCCCGATCTGGTTGCGCCCGGCAACCGGGTCATCGCTGCGTACTTTAAGAACACAAGCCTTGCAACCCAGTACCCGAACAACATCGTACCCTTGTCCTACTATGGCGGCACAACCAATGCCAGCCAGTACTTCTGGCTAAGCGGGACGAGCATGGCCGCCCCGATGGTGAGCGGTGCGGTGGCGCTGATGCTGCAAAAGGACCCCGCCTTGACTCCCGACCAAGTGAAGGCGCGCCTGATGAAGACCGCCACGAAGAGCTTTCCCGCCTTGAGCACCGCGATCGACCCGCAGACCGGCCAGAATTACACGAGCCACCACGACGTGTTCACCGTCGGAGCCGGTTACCTGGACGTATGGGCCGCCCTCAACAACACCGATCTGGCCATGGGCACGGCGCTGTCGCCTACTGCGGTCTACAACCCAGGGACCAACCAAGTCTCGGTGGTTTCCGGCAGCAATGTCATCTGGGGGACGAACGTGATCTGGGGAACGAACGTGATCTGGGGAACGAACGTGATCTGGGGAACGAACGTGATCTGGGGCACCAACGTCATTTGGGGCACCTCGGGAGCGCAAGGCTTTAACGTGATCTGGGGAACTAACGTAATCTGGGGCACATCCAACGTCCAAGGCGAGTCCAGTGCAATCGCCATCAACGGCGAGAACTGAGAACAGATTCATCCAGGCTCCGTCCTCAACCTGACAAGTGAAGAATTGTTATGCCCCGACATGCCCTCACGTACGCTTGGACTGTCACGACAGTGGGAGCCATCGTTGCCGCCAGCGCGGCTTTTCTTTGGCAATCTGCCGACACGGCGATGCTGCTGATCTGCCTCGGATTGGCGGCTCTGGCATCCACTTTCAAAGTAAACCTGCCCGGACTGACAGGAACCATCTCACCGGGATTCGTGTTCCTGCTGGTGGCGGTGGCCCGGCTGAGTTGGTCCGAGACGGTGGCCATTGGTGTGTCGTCCGCACTGGTCCAGTCACTATGGCACGCCAAGCGCCGGCCCGCCAGCCTCCAGATCAGCTTCAACGCAACCACGATGGCTATTTCCGGGGGGCTCGCTTACGGTGTATCGCATGGAATGTCGCAGACCGGGGGCGATCCGGTGCTGTTGTTGGCGGTGTCCGGTGTTGTACTGCTGGTGACCAACACCCTGATGGTCAGCGTGATTTTGTGTCTGCTCAAAGAGGCGCCGCTCTCCACCGTGTGGCGCTCCCTGCAACCGCAGGCCGTGCCTTACTATCTGGCCGGAGGGTTGCTGGCTGGCGTATGGTCGCGCGCGGACGTCACGTCCTCCGGCGTTGCTATGCTGGCGGTCGTGAGCGTGTATCTGCTCGCTCTGTGGTATCGCGAAACGGCTGAACGATTTTGGCGCAACGAGCCCATCGCTCCTACTGCATCTAATGCCTAGCGCTGATTGCGCCAGGGTTACGGCGTAACCGGAAGTTGGCCGCGCTGGTGGCGGCGGCGCTACAATGATTTTGCCGGGCGAAACGGAAGCGGCACTGCGGGGACGCAACCATGCTGAGGGATAGTCCGGTGGGCTCATCGAGACGATGAACGGAGCGCGGCGGCCTCGCTTCCGCGCTCTTCAAAGAGACCACATCGGATCGGTAGACCCTCATGCCTTGAAAATCCCCGCCCGCAGGGCGGAATACTCATTAGCGGAGAGCGCCCTCTCTCCAGTTCAGGCTGAACCAACACAGAGCCCACTAACCCATCCCTCGGCATGGTTGGATCCCTGCAGAGCCTGCTTCCGTTTTGCCTAGCAAAGTCATTTTAGCTTGTCTGCGTATTCCTGAGCAAGCCGATCACTTTTGGCCCCCGGCAGGAACGCTGATCGGATTCGTAAGAATCAGCCACCAAGGGCCGCGCGGCGCTGGCATTGACCAGGTCACGTTCATGGAAACGCTCATGCAGCCGGACCGGCTTAGAACCCGCATCCTTCTGTGGGCGGAAGAGGAAGCCCGCCTCGGCGAACTTTCGCCGAAAGCCGGATTGATCCTGGAGGCCATTCTTTATCGCGGCGAACTTTCTCGCGGCGACGCCGATAAGGGCGTTCTGACTTCCGAGAGCACGCCCGCCCCCCTGCGACTTGCATTCCCGGCGACGCTCGCCGCGCGATGGATGCCCGGATTGTTCCCCGAGCAACGGGGTGACAGGGCAGCGGCCCTCCACGGGATTCAGCAGCGAAAAGGGCCGTCGCCTAACGGCGATTCCTTCCATTGACAGGTGATTGCTCAAATAGTGTTGTGTGAGGCGGCGGGATACAGCTGCGATGGTCCAGGACATATCGGAACGGTCCTCCCCAAACGCTTTCCTCCGGGGCGAGGCTACCGATTCCGCGCTCAGCTCAGCTGCCGCAGAATCGCCACCTGCGCCGCGTCGTCCCCATCCTCCTCGAACGGCGTCTCCAGAATAAACGCCCTGTCCCGAAAGCGCTCATCCCGCAAGATCCGCCCGAATGCTGCCTCCCCGATATGCCCGCGGCCGATGTACTCATGCCGGTCCACATGGCTACCCGCTGGAACCTTCGAATCGTTGGTGTGGATCACCGGAATCCGCTCCAGTCCCAAGCCCTCGGCCGCCTCGAAGAAATCCACCCCAGCCGCGAAGCAATGCGCCGTATCCAGGCAATACCCGACTCCGAAATCGACGCGCCCTTCCAGCATCGTCCGCATCGCGACCAGTTCCTGCCAACGCGCGCCCACGGCGTGCCCCTGCCCCGCCGAGATCTCGAGCAGTACCGACAGACTCGCCGACTTCACCCCTTGCCCGGCCACCACCAACCCCGCCGCGAAGCGCTCCATCGCCTGCTGCGCCGTCTGCCCCTTCGCGCTCCCCGGATGCACGACCACGTAGTCCGCGCCGAGTTGTATTGAGCGCCCCAACTCTTCCCGGAACGCCAGCACGGACTTCTCCCAGATCGAGTCATCGGCCGCCGCCATGTTCACCAGATAGTTCGCGTGCACCACCAACGGCTTGATGTCCAACCGTTCGCGAGCCTTCGCGAACCGCAGCACCTCTCCCGGATCGAGCTTGACGCCGCGCCATGTTCGTGGGCTCGACGAAAAGATCTGGATCGTGTTCGCTCCAATCTTCTCGGCGTGCAGCGCCGCCCACTCCAGGGATCCGGCTACCGATACGTGCGCGCCAATTCGCATAGTGAATCTGTCATTGTAGTCGGCACGAGCGGTCAGCTCCATCCGGCCGCGGCCGAGGGAATCCATACCAAGCGCTACATAGATTGGCCACCCGCGGCGTTCCCATCCGCGAGAATGCCAGTGAACCAAGCCATCCAGTGGAATGAGTGCCAACGTTGCGCCGAAGTATGCTTAGGAGACGACATGCGGATTCCGACTCTCATCGCCCTGGCCGTGGCCGTGCTTCCGGCGCAGGATCTCATCCACGACAAAGACATCGCCTATGCCACCATGGACGGCATCCAACTCGCCATGGACATTGTTCGCCCTTCAACGCCGGGCCCCCATCCCGCCGTCGTTCTGATTCACGGCGGAGGTTTCAGCGGCGGCAACCGGCAGGGCTTTCTCGGAACCGCGCGCAAACTCGCCGCGGCGGGTTACGTCGCTGCCTCAGCCAGTTATCGGCTCACACCGGTGTTCCAGTTCCCCGCCCCGGTTCACGACGCCAAAGCGGCCGTCCGGTTTCTGCGCGCCAACTCCTCCCGGTTCCATCTTGACCCGGATCGTATCGAGTTTCATGTCCTCGATGGGTCCGGCGGAGAGCTCGAAATGCATCACGGGGATCGAGTCCTGGTCCGTGAAGGTCGGGCCGCCCATGGAGGGGTTCTGCCCGCCCGCCGCCAGGCTCACACTGCCCTGCTGGCCGAAAAGGAAACTGGAATTGAACGGATTCCCGGCGACAATCGCATCGCCTGCGATGGACCAGTTCTTGGCCCTCACCCAGGA
>JBGSME010001114.1:0-2657 GCA_041740335.1 Bryobacteraceae bacterium
TTCACCGCGCCGCGCCCAAGCACCGCCACAACCAGCAAGATCGAGATCACCAACACAACGTCAAACACCAGCAGATAGGGATGATAGGCGGCCAGCAGCACAACGCCGACGAGTGTCTGCACCGCCACCGTCAGCCCGTCGACAACCAGAATGGTTGCGCTCTTCTGGACCGTCGCCACGTCGAGGAACCGGTTGACCAGTTCCGGCGCGTGCTCCCTGTCGAGCGCGTCCATGCGGAACCGCAGTAAGCTGTCGAGCACTTCCGAGGCTTGGCGCGCGAAAATCCGCCGCTGCACCATTTCGAGCACGATGGCGCGCATCACGTAGAGCACCGCCGACGCGGTGAGCGCCGCCGTTACCAATAGGGTTAGCACGGCCACCGGCTGAAGCACAGCGCCGAAGGCCACAGTATTTACAAGCGCTTGCACCGCGACCGGCAGCGCCAGGGAAAGCACCCCGGTGGCGACCGAATAGACCACGGCGACAGCCAGGTCCCCGCGCTCGGCGCGGATCAGATCCATCGTCCGGCGGAAGGCGCCGCCGCTGGAATGCGTTTTGTGATTCACGAATACCAATATACGTCATTCAAGTCGTCTATTTCAAGACAGGTATTGCAATTCTGTACTTCTATGTCATATTATATAAGCTGGGATGAGCAGCTGGACTTTCCTTACCAACCACGCGCACGTATACCTGTGCCTCGCCAAGGACCCCGAAGTGCGATTGCGGGATATCGCGCTGCGGGTCGGAATCACCGAGCGGGCGGCGCAAAGGATCGTGGCCGATCTTGACGGAGCCGGGTACATCTCGACGGAGCGGGTGGGCCGGCGCAACCACTATCTGGTGCATCGCGAGTTGCCATTGCGGCACGCGGTGGAAGGCTACCGGTCCGCGGGAGTGCTGCTCGAACTGATCCAAGGGCCAGCGCCCGCCAAGCCGAAGCCCGCATCCCGGCGGCGGTAAACCGCAGTATAGTAGGCGTAATGCTTTCGCGCCGTGATTTTTTGGGCTCAGCGGCCGCCTCGCCGCTCACCGCCGCCAGCCCGCGCCCTAACATCCTCTTCGTGATGGTGGACGAAATGCGATGGGACGCGTTGGGGTGTGAAAAGCACCCAGTTGTCAAGACGCCCAACCTCGACAAGCTCGCCGGCGAGGGAACGCGTTTTGCGTGCAGCTACACCGTCTCCCCGGTCTGCTCGCCCGCTCGCGCCTGCGTTTTCAGCGGGCGGCACGCGCACGTAAACGGCGTGACGATGAATCAGATGCCGGCGCGCAACGGAGAAGTATTTCTGCCGTCGATCCTCGGCCACTACGGTTACCACACCGCCATCGCCGGCAAGCTGCACTACGTGCCGCGGCGATTCGACTACGGCTTTCAGCAGTTCTGGACGTTCTCAAACGAAGGCCCAGCGCCCGAAGCCGGGTACAACGCGTATCTCCAGAAGAAGCACGGCTCGCCAGCCAAATGGCCCAAGGTGCCGGGAACGTGCCCGTGGCCGGACGACGAACTGGGCCGCGACGTGGGGTTGTTCCTATATCCCAAAGAGGACTTCGAGACCGAGTGGATCACGGACCGTTCGATCGACTATCTGCGGGCCCGCAAATCGAACCCGCAACCGTGGATGCTGTTCACCAGCTACCTGAAGCCGCATTCGCCGTCCGTCGAGCCGAATCCCTATTTCAAGATGTACGATCCGGCGGCGATGCCCATCCCGAAGCTTCCGGCGAACGCCAAGCAACTGCGCGAGGCGCAAAGCGGGCGGAACCGCCGCCACTACGTGGATGACGAGCAGATGATGCGCACGATGAGCGCACTCTATTACGCGGCCATCACCCACATCGACGATCAACTGGGACGGCTGTTCGGCGAATTGGACCGGTTGGGCATGGCGTCGAACACGCTGGTGCTGTTCACCGCCGATCACGGCAACATGCTGGGCGATCACGGGCGGTGGTTCAAGGGGCTCCAGTATGACGGATCCGCCCGCGTCCCGCTGCTGTGGAAGGAGCCGGGCAATCGGGCTCAGCAGGGGCGCGTGGTCGATCAAGTGGTAGAGAATACGGACTTGCTTCCGTCGATCCTCGAATATGCCGGCATCCAGGTGCCGCGCGGCGCGCAGGGCCGTAGTTTCCGCGCACTCGCGGCCGGCAACGCCCCGCAGTGGAAGAACACCTGTTTCTCGCAGCTCCGCTCAGGAATGTGGCTGGATGGGAAATGGAAGCTGATCGACAATAGCCTGGATGGAACAGGGGCGCGCGAACTCTACGACTTGAGCAACGATCCGAAAGAGGAGCGCAACCTCGCCGCCGATCCGCGGCAGCGCGACAGGGTGAAGCATTCGATGGCGCAGATCGCGCTGCATCGCGCCGCGCGCCCGGATCCGGTTCAGATTGCCGGCATGTCGATGCCCGCCTACGCGCACATCGATGAGCGTGAGCGGGCGGAAGCCATTCGCAATGCGCCCGACAATGTGGAAGGACGGGCGAATGCGCCAGCGCGAAAGAAGGGCGGGGGCCGAAAGAGACGCTGACGCCGGGTCAGGGCCGCAGGTCGCGACTTACGGCGTCGAGCACGCCGTTGAGGAACGCCATCGAATCCTCATTCGAAAACCGCCGAGCCAATTCCAACGCCTGATCGATGATGACCGCCGAGGGCG
>JBGSME010001115.1:0-3835 GCA_041740335.1 Bryobacteraceae bacterium
CGCCGCGGCCCCAGCAGCCGCAAGAGGTGATCATCCGCGCCGAACGGTCGCCGATCGTGGACTACATGTACACGCACTGGGAGGAGTTCTATCACGCGGGATTGCTCGCCAGCTTCATCCCGTTTCTGGTCTATTTCATGCTCAGTTGGCGCGACCATATGCGGCGCAGTTATCTGCAATTGTTCCGGGGACCGGAACGGCATGCCGCCGGACGAAGCTGGCAGGGAATCGCCGACATGGCGCGCGCCTACGTGGTGGGCAACTTCATTCTGGGGCTGTTTCTAACCGTGGCGAGCGGAGTGTTCTTCTACTTCATCAAGGTGCCGTACTTCCTGTTGGTCGCGCCGATCAGCGGGTTTCTGAGCCTGGTTCCCTATGTGGGCATGCCGATGGCGATGCTGCCGCCGATGGTGGCGGCAGTGCCGGTCTACAACTCGATGACCATTTATCTGGTGATCGCGTCGGTGGTGGGATTCCTGCACCTGCTGGCGCTGAACCTGCTTTATCCCAAACTGGTTGGATCGCGGGTCCACTTGAATCCGCTAGCGGTGACGGTGGCGCTGATGTTCTGGGGCAGCCTTTGGGGCGCGTTGGGGCTGGTGTTCGCGATTCCGATCACGGCCGGGATCAAGGCGGTGTTCGATAACGTGCCGGACTGGCAGGCTTACGGCAAGCTGCTCGGGGACTGAGGAGTGAGGGGTTCGCCATCACGGCAAGCTCTTTGGAGAGCTTCCAACGGCAAGTGCTGGCTTCTGGGAGCGAGTGGGTTGGCGCTTTTGCCGCACTCGGGATGATCGTCTATGGCTTTACTGGTTCCAGATCAGTTTGCTTACGATCGCGCTGCTGATCGCCATGATGGGCGGAATGCTTGTTCCGTCAAACGGAAGTCCAGGACCCGCGCACTAGCAACTGAGGCGTGAGGCTACGATTCGGTCTCACCCAACCGATGGATCTTCATCATATCCGTGGAGCCTTCATGCCCGATCGGCTGCCCGGAGACCAGCACCACGACGTCGCTTCGGCGGCACCAGCCCAATTCGATCAGCATGGTTTCCATCTGGCGCAGCATCTGATCGGTGGAGGGGAGCACCGGCGCTTCAATCGCCCGCACACCGTAGATCACCGATAACTGGCGCGCCACCGAGACCAGCGGCGTAAACGCAAAAATCGGCACCGAGGGCCTGTAGCGGGCGATTGAACGCGCCGTTGCGCCGGATGTGGTGAACACAACCAGCGCGGTGGCGCCGATCAGCACGGAGGCGCGCCACGCCGCGTGAGTGATAATCTCGGGGATTTCCGCGGAAGGCTCCGGCGCCCGTTCCGGAGGGATGGTGGCTTCGGCTTCGCTTGCCACTCGCGCCATCACTTTCACGGCTTCCACCGGGAAGCGGCCGGATGAGGTTTCCGCCGAGAGCATCACCGCGTCTGTGCCGTCATGGATTGCGTTGGCGATGTCGCTCACTTCCGCGCGGGTGGGCACGGAATGGTCAATCATCGATTCCAGCATCTGGGTGGCGGTAATCGAGAAACGTCCGCGGGCTCGCGCGCGGCGGATGATCGACTTCTGAATGAACGGCACTTTCTCGAGCGCCATTTCCACGCCGAGATCGCCGCGCGCCACCATGACGCCGTCGGCCTCGCCGAGTATTTCGTCGAGCGCGGCCCACCCTTCCGGTTTTTCTATCTTGGCGACAACCGGCATTTGTGCGTCGTGCTCTTCGAGAAAATGCCGCAGGCGAAGCAAGTCGTCACGGGAGCGAACGAACGACAGCGCGACCATGTCCACTCCGGCTTGAATGCCCGCCAGCAGATCCTCGCGATCCTTGCGAGTGAGTGCAGGCGTTGAAACCTGCACGCCGGGCAGATTGATACCCTTGCGATCGGAGATGAGGCCGCCGGCCACCACTTCGCACTCCGCGGCCACGCCGTCGGTTCGGATGGTACGCAGCTCCACTGAACCGTCGTTGAGGAGAATGCGGTCGCCGGGTTTCACGTCGCGGGCGAGATTCGAATAAGTCGTAGAGGCCCGCTCGGCATTGCCGTCACATGCCTGGGTGGTGATGGTGAAGTGGGCGCCGGGGGCCAGTTCCACCGGCCCGCCGGAAAAAGTCCCCAATCGGATCTTCGGCCCTTGCAGATCGAGCAGAATGCCTGCTCGCACTCCGGCATCGCGGGCGGCGGCGCGCACTCTCTCGATGCGTTCGGTCTGTTGTTCCGGTATGGAGTGCGAGGCGTTGAGCCGAAACACGTTCACACCGTTTGCCAGCAGGGCGGCGATCGCCTCCGGCGCGTCGCTGGCCGGACCGAGCGTGGCGACGATCTTGGTTTTGCGAACAGGAAGTATTGTCATGAATTCGTTTGGGGCAGTGATACTCTGAGAACTTACCTTATCTATTATGTCCATCCCGCAGGTGATCATTCTCGCCCTCATTCAGGGGCTCACCGAATTCCTTCCGATTTCGAGCTCGGCGCATCTGGCTCTGGCGCCATGGCTGTTCGGGTGGAAAGACCAGGGGTTGTCGTTCGACATCGCCTTGCACTTCGGCACCCTGCTCGCCGTGGTGATCTACTTCTTCCGCGACTGGATCCAGGTCTTGAGTCAGGGATTTGGGATGTCGCTCGGCAACGATCCGGAGTTGAAGCGCAACCCGCGCCTGCTATGGCTGATGGCGCTAGCATCGATTCCCGTTGGCGTGCTCGGGCTGATGTTCAAAGAATACGCCGAAACCACGCTACGGTCACCGTGGGTGATCGGGACGATGATGATCGCGGTGGCGATGGTGATGGAGGCGGCCGAACGCGTGGGGCGCAAACAGAAGGGGATCGAGCATATCGGCATGAGCGACGCGCTGTCGATCGGCTTGGCGCAGGCGCTGGCGATCATTCCGGGCACTTCGCGGAGCGGCATTACAATTTCGGCTGGGCTGTTCCGGAATCTGGATCGCCATGCCGCGGCTCGCTTTTCGTTCCTGCTATCCACGCCGGCTGTGGGCGGCGCGGCGGCCAAGGCGTTCCTCGATCTGTACAAAGAGGGCGGCGTGCCCCCGGAGATGAGGGTAGCTTTTGCCTTGGGGATTGCAGTCAGCGCGATCAGCGGTTTGGCTGCCATCGGGTTCCTGATGAACTACCTCCGAAAATCTTCTTTGAGGGCCTTCGTGCTTTATCGCATCGTTTTTGGCATAATGATATTCGCTCTGGCTTTTCTCCGCCTTCCGGCGGAATGAACATTTTGGGACCCTCACGGGAAAAGCGTCTCAACGAGGCGATAGGATTTGTGTTCCTATTCGGCGCCGTATTCGCGGCGTTGGCGCTGATCTCTTATCACCCGGAAGATCCCTCACTGAATACGGCGGCTTCGAATGCGGGGGCATCCGAAGTCCGCAATGTGGTGGGGATCCTCGGCGCGTATCTATCTGACCTGTTTCTTCAGACATTTGGTTTGGGGGCCTTTCTGTTTCCGGGCCTGGTGCTGGCGCTGGCGTGGCATTGGCTGAGGTCCACCGAGATTGAAGCACAGCCGGCGCGGCTTGCGGGAGCGGCGCTGCTGTTTCTGGCGTCGAGCACGGTGCTGGGGCTGGCATCTTCGTGGCGGCTGTTTGACGACCGGATTCCGGTTGGCGGGTTAGCGGGGAACATCGTCGCCGGGTGGTTGGTGGCGCTGGTGAACGTGACCGGCGCTCTACTGCTTGCCGTGCTGTTCGTTCTGTTGTCGCTGTACCTGTTGTCCAGTTTTGAAGTGGAGCATCTGGGCGTGGCCCTGGCGCGGCCGCGCCAACTGCTCGACGATCTTCGTGAACGCTGGCGCGCATGGATCGAGGCCCACCGCCGCCCGGCC
>JBGSME010001116.1:0-2566 GCA_041740335.1 Bryobacteraceae bacterium
GAAGAAAAGCTGCTGCAGCGGCGTCGCCGTCTCGATCCGCTGCTCGCTCATCGAATTCGGATTCGGAAAATCGAATAGCGACAACGTGCCGTCCAGCTTGCGGCGGCTCACAAAACCGTACACCGATCGCCGCCGGTTGCCCGAATCGGTAAGCTTGCGTGGCGGTCCCCCGGTCTTCGAATCGAGCTCTCCGGACACCGACAGCAGCGTGTCCCGCAGCGGCTCAATGTCCAGCCGGCGCCGATTGGCGCTCCACAAATAGCGATTGCCCGGGTCCCGCGCGAAGTTGCTTTCCTCGCGCGCCGCCGAAAGCTGGTAGGTGGTGCTCAGCAGAATTTCGCGGTGCATCGCCTTGACAGACCAATTCTCCTCCATCAGCCGCGCCGCCAGATAATCCAGCAATTCCGGATGCGTCGGACGTTCGCCCAGTTGCCCGAAGTTGCTCGGCGTGGCCACCAGCGGATTTCCAAAATGATAACCCCACACCCGATTCATCCACACTCGCGCCGTGAGCGGATTCTCGCGGCTGCCGATCGCTTCGGCCAATTCCAGCCGTCCGCTCCCCTTGCGGAACGGCTCCGGATCGCCCTTGGAAAGCACCGAGAGAAACGCGCGCGGAGCTTCGTCGCCCAGGTTGTCCCGCGATCCCCGAATCTGGATCCGCGTATTCTTCGGGTTCGCCACATCCTGGATCGTGTGGATGAATGGATACGCCTCCGGAAGCGCTCCCTTGCGCCGGTCCAGTTCGCTGCGCATATCCGCCAGATGCCGTTTCCACTCGCCGCTCAGGAACGTCTCCAGCCGCTCGGCCTTGTGATACAGCACGCCGGAATCGAACTTCTCAAACCGTCCCGCCCCGAACAGATCGCGCCACAGAAAATACTTGTCGCGGGCCAGCGACACCAGATCGGCGTTGGCAAGATCGCGCCGCGCGTCGCTTCCCCCCAGCCGGATCATGTTCGTCTTATCGATCTCTTTCTTCTCACGATTGAGCGCAATCGCCATCGCCTCGAATTCCGCGGTTGAAAACGCCGCCTTGTCCCAATCGTCCAGGAACGGATGCTCGCGCTTGGTCCCGGTGAGATACTTCCGCCAACGCTCGTAGGTGCCGCTGTCCAGTCCCTCGGCGCGCTCGCCCTTGCGGACGCTATCGATAAACCGCGCGGTTTGCGCCGCCAGTATCTCCGCGAGGTCGTTGGCCTGCCGGTCCAGAAACTCGTCGATCTCTTTCTGCTTGTCTTCAATCGCCTTCTTTGACTTCTTGTATTCATCCACCACCCCCGCCGGCGCCAACGGGAACTCCGACGTCTCCGTGCTCATAAAAACGCCCAGCAGCGCGTAGTAATCCTTCGTCGGAATCGGGTCAAACTTGTGATCGTGACACTGCGCGCACGCCACAGTCATCCCGAGGATGCCCCGCGTGGTGGCGTCCACCCGATCGTCCTGGAACTGCGGACTCAGCGCGTAGAATCCAAGCCCCGCCACCATCGCCTCTTTGTTCTCCAATTGATCGCCGGCAATTTGCGCCTTCACGAACTGGTCATACGGCATATCGTCATTGAACGCTTTGATCACCCAGTCTCGATATCGCCACGCGTTCGGATACGGCTCATCCTGCGTCGAGTTCAGCTTGTCGTCGGAATATCGCGCCACATCCAGCCAGTAGCGGCCCCAGCGCTCGCCATATGCCGGCGACGCCAGCAGCTCGTCCACAACCTTGGCGAACGCATCGCGCGATTTATCCGCAAGAAATGCTTCCACCTGCTTGCTGCTCGGCGGCAGCCCCGTCAGGTCATAGTAGACGCGCCGTAGCAAGCTCCGCCGGTCCGCGGCAGGGTTCGGCTTCAGTTGCTCCCGATCGAGCGCCGCCAGCACAAATCGATCCACCGGTGTCGATACCCAGCGTTCGTTTTTCACCCGCGGCGCCTCCGGCTTGCGCACGGGCCGGAATGCCCACCATTGGCGCTGCTCATCGGTGATCGTATATTTGGATCCCTTTGCCGCCGGCGCAGCGGTTCCCCATGGCGCGCCCGCCTCAATCCACGCGGCCATATCGGCAATCTCGCCGTCGCTCAGTTTTCCCGAAGGCGGCATCTTGAGCTTCGGGTCCGAATAACGCACCGCCGCCATCAGCAGGCTGCCCGCCGGTTTCCCCGCCACAATCGCCGGACCGCGCCCGCCCCCCTTCAACAGCGCCTCCCGCGAATCCACCATCAACCCGCCCATATGCGTCGCCGTGTGGCACGAGTAGCAGTGCCGCGCCAGCACCGGCCGGATCTTTTGCTCGAAAAATTCGGACGGGTCCGCCGCGAGAGCGAACGCCGGAATCAGGATCAGTATGCAGAGGTACATGCCTTTGCGCTAAATTCTATCAGCATGACCGAATTCAATGGTAAGACCGCGCTCGTTACGGGCGCCAGCCGCGGCATCGGCGCTGCTTCCGCGATCGCGCTGGCCGAGGCCGGCGTCTCTCGCGTCCTCATTCACTACGGCTCCCACCTTCCGGGAGCAGAACAGACCCTGGCCGCTATCCGCGCCAAAGGCGTCGATGGCAGCATCCTCCAAG
>JBGSME010001117.1:0-3615 GCA_041740335.1 Bryobacteraceae bacterium
CCGCCGGCCTCCACGAACACCTATACGCCGTCTGGAGCGCACCTGACGGCATCCACACCCGTTCTTCGAAAAACGACACCACTACGCTGTTATCGCCAACCGGGGCCTATCCCCAGGTGATCTTCTCCGGACGCCGCCTTCTGGCTTTTTGGGAACAGGATGGAGGCATTGCTATGGGTATCGTGGAGTCACTGAATCTCCCTCGGCCAACGATTCATAAGCTCCAAGGGCCACGCTCTCTCCATCCGAAACCCCAGAAATAATCTGCGTATCGCTGACGCTGGACGCGCCCAATGTGACGCTGCGCCAAGCCACTTTGCCCTCAGTGAGCACCCATACTCCTGCTTGCGGTCCATTGTGGCGGATAGCGCCGGTGGGCAACACAAGAGCCCCTTCGACAACCTGGGTGATCAGTTCGGCGTTGATGTTGGCTCCCGGCAGCAAGCGCCCATCGCTGTTCTCTACCAGACATTCCACCTCGCCCACCTGACGGGAATTGAGGGCCACGATTCTTGATGGCATCCGTGATACCTCTCCTGCCCACTCGCGCTTTGGCATCCCGTCCCACGTGATGGTGACACTCATTCCGGTGGACACGCGCCCCAGTTCAGGTTCGTCGACGAACACGATCGCGCGTACCAGATCGGTCTTGCCGATTCGCGCAATAACTTCCCCGGTACGCACCGGACCGGGATTCTTCCTTGCCAGTTCGTACACGAGCCCGCTTCCCGGTGTTCGTATCAGGCTCCGGGACACTTCGTTCCGAAGGCGCGCGATCTCGGTCTCGGCCTCCATCACCCGGGCCGCCGCCGATTCGCGCCCCGAGGCTGGAACGATAGCCGTCCTGCGAGCCGCCAGGTTTCGCAACTCGAGTTCCAATTCGCTGATTCTCGCTTTCAACTGTTCCAGTTCCACCCGCGGCGCGGCGTTCTTGTCCACCAGACGCTCGACAGATGCTGCCCGGTTTTGAGTGCCGGTCAGCTCTTGCTCCGCGCGCGCTCTGGCTGCGTCGATTTCGGCCAGGGCAGACCTTGTTCCGCCGGTTTCGAGGGTTCGCAACTCGCCTTGTGCCTCGACCCGCCGCGCCTCTGCCGACGCAAGTTCCGCCTGGAAACCGGGTGGTGGCTCGAGTTCCGCGACAATCGCTCCGGTAGCCAACGTCTGACCCTGTTTAACCAGAATCCGCCGCACCAATCCGTCCCGTGGCGCCTGGATGGCTAAGTCGTCCACCGGGTCGATGCGGCCGTTGGTTACTAGCCGGCTCACCAGCTTTTCCCGCCGCGCGCGAGTGAAATTTACCTCGGGCGCCGGACCTGGACGCAGCAGCAGCCATCCGAAAGCGCCTGCCAGTATCAGTCCCGCGGTGAGGACGATGCTTACGCCTTTGCTCATCAGGGAATCAATACGGTCTTACCGGCCCGCCAGTCCCGAACCGTCTCGATTGCCTCATTGGCTTGATCGAGCGGGAATCGATGCGTCACCTGCGCGGCGAACAGCCGCGCCCAATTCCCAATGCCGAGCATGCGCATGGCCGCGTCGACATGCCGCGGCTCGAATCCCCAGGATCCGCGCACTTCCAGTTGCTTCCGCGTGATGGTATGCGGGTTGAACGAGATGTTGCCGGCATTCGCATACTGGCCCAGAACGAGGAATTTGCCGCCGTCCCGGCACAGTTCAATCCCCTCGTTCACTGCCTCGGGATGGCCCACGCATTCGACGACTACATCGGCCCCATAGCCGCCGGTTTCGGCGACGATCTCCTTCTGCCGGTCTGCCGCGCTGTTACCGCCAACGTCGATGGCGACGTCGGCTCCAAAGTCTCTCGCCAGTTCCAAGCGGTGCGGAGGCCCGCCGATGGCGATGATTCGCCCCGCTCCCGATTGCCTGGCGACGGCCAGCGCCGCGAGCCCAACCGGACCGGTCCCCTGGATCACCACCGTATCGCCCCATTGCACCGGGCATCGTTCCAGGCCGTGAATAGCCGTTGTGAGGGCGCAACCCGCTCCCACCAGGGACGCTGTCTCCAAGGTCTCCGGCAGCTTGAAAATACTCGATCCCGCCCGCAGCACGATCGCCTCGGCGTACCCGCCTCGGAGGTGCGGCGCTTCGTCGCAACAGGAGGAGATCCCATACGCCTTCCGGTGGACGCATCGGGTCGGTTGCCGCTTGACACGGCAGTAGAAGCACTCGCCGCACACCACGGAACTGGCCCACGTGACACGGTCGCCGACCGCCAGCGGCTGGCCACGCCAATCCTGCTTCAGCCCGTCGCCTAACGCCACGATCCGGCCGGCCGACTCGTGCCCGAGAACGATCGGTAAGGGAACCGGTAGCTCCCCTTTCCAGAGATGGACATCGGTGCCGCAGATGCCTGCCATCTCCACCCCGACGATCGCTTCGCCCGGACCAACCGATGCCGGTATCGGAAATTCACGGAATTCCAAAGGCGCGTTGTACCGCGCCAAAACTGCCGCTTTCGCTTGTGCCATAGATCTGTCTCACGAAGGTTCAGCGCTGCGGATCGCGCGCGCAATAATCGAATAGAACTTCCCATTCTACCCTCTGGATCTCCAGGGCGAGTTGCCAATCGGCGCTCTCCCGCCGGACCCTTGCGGACTCATAGAATTGGATCCAGCCAAAGGGATCCCAATCGGGGCCGAGGGGAAGCCGGGCTCCATCCATTTGTGGTAGTTGTGAGACGGCGTGTCTCAGGGCAGGGAAGACGGGGTGGGTTCCGGTGCGGCGGAACCAGTAGGAGGCGTTGGAGGGGTCGGGTTCCCTGCGGTGGACGATTCCGTGCCAGAAGTTACCCTCTGGGGTTGCGAGGTCCTGGGCGATACGATGGGCACGGTCCGGCTCATCGTATCGCAGCCAAAGTCCGCACATGGCGCCGGCGGGGCTGCGGGACGATGGGAACAGGGAGGACGGGGAAATGTGCTCCAAGAGGGACGAGGAGGACCCGCTCAGAATCTCTGAGACCTCGGGACCATAGGCAGCCGGATCGTAGTTCATAAACGCAAAAAGAGCGGCACCGGCAGTGACGCCGGACCGCTCTTTACTGAGACCACTGACGCTTAAGCCCGGCGGCGGCGAAGGAAGGCCAACCCGGCCAATGCCGTACCAAGCATCACGAAAGTGGAGGGCTCCGGCGAATTCGCCTGAATTTGGTCAATGATGATGTCCTGATCGTTCTGCCCGATCAGCGTCAACTGGACGTAGTCGACGAGCGTTCCGTTTGCCAGACCCTGCCAGAAGTTGTCGTAACCGACAAAACCGGTGAAGGCCCATGTGAACATCTGTGCGGGAAAGACTTGGCCGAGGAAATCGACCCGGCGGCTCATGCAAACGCCACCCTCCAGGCAAAACTCGAAGATTACGGAGCTCTGGTTTGGCTGGCCACCGATCACAGTGCCTGTGTCCACGCGGTAGAGAAACTCCAGAACCGAATTGTTCAACAGATCGTTGCTGAAGCTGATTGCGTTGGTTGGATCCCAGCGGATCATCCCGGTAGCGCTTTGCGGCGTCAACCCGCCATCGAGCGCGAGCCGTGCAAACGGGCTTGGTGTTGCTACCGACATCGTGGCGCAACCATCTCCGCCATTGCTGGCGAGGGAA
>JBGSME010001118.1:0-3781 GCA_041740335.1 Bryobacteraceae bacterium
GCAGCACGCGCGCCGGGCCTCGCACCACGGCGAGGCGTTCTCCGTCCATGCAGCGATCGCCGGAATGTTTCAATAGCTCCACGGCAACGCCGCCGCCGCGTACTTCGTAAACCACCGGCAGCAATTCGACGCCGGCGAGGGTGAGATTCTGCCGCGCGAAAAATGTTCCCGTGGCGGTTGCCTCGGCGGGGATGCACAGATCGGTGGTAACGTCGCCGGAGCCGATGTCTTCTTCGAGCGCGCGCGCGACGTGGTCGCGAATGTCAGGAGAGATGGTCATGCGAGGCCCGCGAGCACCTGCCGGCTTTTTTCAAGCTGAGCCTTGTATTCGCCCAGTTTCTCGCGCATTCCGGCGACGATGTGATCCGGCGCGCGGCCCACGAACGTCTCGTCGTGCAACTGGCGTTCGGAGTTGGCGATCGTCTTTTCGAGTTGGGCGACCTCCTTCTCCAGGCGCAGCTTGAGCGCCGCCAATTGGGTGTCGGAAACCTCAAGGGCGAGTTCGAAGTCGGGAGTGGCGTGCATCGCTCCGGCGATCGTAGGCGCGTGGCCGGCATGAAGCGAGAGGCTGAGCGCCGCGAACCGACCGATGGCGGCTGACTGATCGCGAGCTACGTCAAGCGCGCGTCCCTCCGAGTAGAGCGCGGCGTTGAGCTGCTCCTTAGGGTCAATCTTGAGCTCGGCTCGAAGATTGCGCGCGGCGGTAACGATTTCCTGCAGCAGCGCCATATCCTTTTCGGCCTCTTCGTCAATGCCCGCCTGGTCGAATTGCGGAAACCTGGACTGAGCGATCGACTTTGGGCGATTTGGGGAATTCACAGCGAGCCGCTGCCAGAGCTCTTCGGTGAGAAACGGCATGATGGGATGCAGCAGCCGCAGCGACCCTTCAAACACGGCGAGGACGTTGCGCCAATCGGCATTCAAACCGGAGCCGGCGGCAAAGCGGAGTTTCTTCAGCTCCACGTACCAGTCACAGAACTCGTGCCAGACGAAGCCCCACGCCACTTGCGCGGCCTCATGATAGCGGTAGCTGGCGATTGCGCGGTTCATGGCTTCGGCGGCGCGATGAAAACGGGAGAAGATCCACCGATCCTCAAGCGCGTTGCCTTCGGGCTTGCCGACAGGCGCGTCGGGGATCCAGGGCTCAACGCCGGAGGTTTCCATGTTCATCATCACGAAGCGGGCGGCGTTCCACACCTTGTTGGCGAAGGCGCGGGCGGCCTGCATGCGGTCGTCGGTGAGAACGATGTCGGTGCCTGGAGCCGCCCCTTGCAGCAGCGTCATGCGGACGGCGTCTGTTCCGTACTTCTCGGTGACGATGAGCGGATCGACCACATTGCCCTTCGTTTTCGACATCTTCTGTTTGTCGGCGTCCCGCACCAGACCGTGGATGTACACTTCGCGGAACGGCACGTCGCCCATGCATTCGATGCCCAGCATCACCATCCGCGCGACCCAGAAGAATAGAATGTCGAAACCGGTGATCAGCAGGCTGGTGGGATAGAAACGCGCGAGGTCGGGCGTTTGATCGGGCCAGCCGAGCGTGGAGAACGGCCACAAACCGGAACTGAACCAGGTGTCGAGAACGTCGGTATCCTGGGCGATGGAGGCAGAGCCGCACTGTTGGCAGGCGGGCGGATCCTCTCGCGCCACGGTGACGCCGCCGCAATCTTTGCAGTGCCACGCCGGGATGCGATGGCCCCACCAGAGTTGACGCGACACGCACCAGTCGCGGATGTTGTACATCCACTCGTTGTAAGTTTTGGTCCAGTTTTCCGGAACGAAGCGGATGCGTCCATCGGCCACCGCGGCGATTGCCGGTTCGGCCAGCGGCTTCATCCTTGCGAACCATTGGGTGGACACCAGGGGCTCCACCGTTGTTTTGCAGCGCTGGCAGGAGCCGGCCGACAGCCGGTAGTCTTCCGTCTTCACCAGGTAGCTGCCGGCTTCGAGCTTGGCGAGCACTTGTTTGCGCGCCTCGTAGCGATCGAGCCCAGCGAACTCTCCGGCTTCGGCGGTCATCTTGGCGTCGTTGTCGATCACGCGAATCTGCGGCAGATTGTGGCGGCGGCCGGCTTCGAAATCGTTCGGATCGTGCGCGGGGGTGACCTTCACGACGCCTGTACCGAATTCGGGGTCGGCCAGATCGTCGCAGATGATCGGAACCTCGCGGTTCATCACCGGAAGAAGAACGCTGCCGCCATGCAGGTGCAGGTAGCGCTCGTCGCGGGCGTTAATCGCCACCGCGGTGTCGCCGAGCATCGTCTCCGGCCGGGTGGTGGCCACGGTGAGAAACTGATCGCTGCCGACGACGGGGTAGCGGATGTGCCAGAGATTGCCGTCGGTCTCGGTGCGCTCCACCTCGAGATCGCTGAGCGCGGTGTGGCAGCGCGGGCACCAGTTCACCATATAGGCGCCGCGATAGATCAGCCCCTTTTCGTAGAGGCGCACGAAGGTTTCCCGCACGGCGCGGGACAAGCCAGGGTCCAGGGTGAAGCGTTCCCGGCTCCAGTCACAACTGGTACCCAGCCGGACCATCTGTCTTTTAATCGTTCCGCCGGAGTGTTCCTTCCACTGCCACACGCGTTTCTCGAACGCGTCGCGTCCCAGATCGTGGCGGGTTTTGCCTTCGTTGGCCAACTCGCGCTCAACCACCATTTGCGTCGCGATGCCGGCGTGATCGGTACCCGGCAGCCAAAGCGTGGCGTGGCCAAGCATCCGATGCCAACGGATGGTCACGTCGATCTCGGTGTGCTCCAGCATATGGCCCATGTGAAGCGATCCGGTGACGTTCGGCGGCGGGATCACCAGCGAGTACATCTCGCCTTCGGGCGGGACCTCGAAGACGCCGTTGTCGATCCACCATTGCGCCCATGCGGGTTCGAAGCGCTGGGGTTCGTACGTCTTGTCAGGTATGGCTGCGCCCGTTGGACGCACCTGTTCGGATTGGGACATGGGAATCCTCCAGTTTAGCGCGGGCGGCAGCGGGCGTCAGGAACTCTTCGGTCGGTTGCCGGGATGGTCGTCGCGCCGGAGCACGATCGACTGGTTGGACTTGAGCAGATCCTCCAGCACCTGCGCGTGCGTCCGGGCATCGGAGCGGGCGCGCAAGTCGTGTCCCATAACCAGCGGCCGCAGCCGGTCTCGAATGTCGTGCGGCAGAATGCTATCCAGATACTCGATGGCGGTTCCGCGGAGGTGCGCGTCGTCGCTGTGGAGGCCGTGCAGCGCGATCGTGAGCGGATCCGGCGGAAAGGTGAGCGAAAGCAGCGTGAACAGGTGCTGCAGGCTGCGATTGGTTCGGTCGCGCAGCAACTCGCCGATGACGGGATTGCCGGCCTCCACACTATGCTCGGTTTCTTCCGCGCGATCGAGCAGACGATGGCTGTCCCACACGGGCTTGCTGACGGCCACTTCGCGGCGCACGGCATCGAAGACCTCGTCCTGTCCAAAGCGAATCGACGGGTTCCGGCCCTGGAGAATTGCAAGCGCGCGGCCGCACTGGAAACGAACCTCGAAGCGCCGGTCATTCAACCCTTCGAGCAACGCATGCGCTACGCGGGAGGTGGAGACGCCGGCGAGGATACGGGGGATGCGGCGGCGGATGGCGAAGTCGGAAGCGGGATTGAGCATCGCGTCGATGAGTTGGCCGCTATGTTCCTGTGCGACGGCGCGCAACGCGGCGATCACGTCGTTCGATACGCGGTCCCACGCGAGCAGTTGAATCAGGTGTGGGATCAGCGCGGGCTTGGTGGCTTCCGGCAACGTGGATCGAACGGTG
>JBGSME010001119.1:0-3723 GCA_041740335.1 Bryobacteraceae bacterium
GTGGCCGGGGGGAGCCTGGGTGATACATTGCTTCTGAGTCTTCTTCTGCAAAACGCGCCGGCCGGTAATCCGATCCTTGGGTTCCTGCCTCTCATTCTCATCTTCGGGATTTTCTATTTCCTGCTCTTCCTTCCGATGCAGAAACAGAAGAAAGCGCAGCAGGAGATGTTAACCAGTCTCAAGAACGGCGACATCGTGCAGACCTCCGGTGGCATAATTGGATCTGTCCATTCGATCAACAACGACGACACGCTGGTCCTGCGGGTGAAGCCGGACAATGTAAAAATGCTGGTAGCTCGCGCATCCGTGGCCGCGTTGCGAAATCCGGAAGAAAGCAAATAGGGAATCGATGAAAAGCAATCTGCGGGCGAAAGGGCTGGTGATCCTCGGTGTGATCCTGCTCTGCGGCTATTTTATCTTCGGGATCCCGAAGTCCAAGGACGAGTTGGTTGCCAACCTTCGTGAGAATATCAAGCTCGGCCTCGATCTGAAAGGCGGATCCCACCTGGTCGTCCAGATTCAGCTTCAGGACGCCTTCAAGTCGGAAGCCGACACCATCATGGAGCGCATGAAAGAGTTGATGGCCAAATCCGGCATCTCGCACGGGTCCATGGATCGCAACGATCCCCAGACTCTCGAAGAGGCCGACACGGTCGTCATCACCACCAAAGGCGTCCCCCTGGATAAAGCCGGCGCGTTCCGCTCCATGGTCACCGAACAGTTCCCGGCATGGAATATCACCGCGCTCAACAGTTCCGACTACGAAATGAAAATGAAGACGTCCGAAGCGCTCCAGTTGCGTAAGGACACGGTGGAGCGCGCGATCCAGACAATCGATAAACGCATCAACGGCCTCGGCCTCACCGAATCCACCGTTCAACAGCGCGGCCGCAGCGACGGCGAAGCAGAAGTGATGATCCAGATGCCCGGCGTCGACGATCCGGCCCGCATCAAACAGATTCTTTCCACCGCCGCCGTTCTCGAAATCGGCGAAGTGCGCGACGGTCCGTTCCCGAGTCTCGACGCCGCTCTCAGCCGCTTCAATGGCGTGCTGCCTCTCAATAGCAAGCTCGTCCAGGCTATGACGCGCGCCGGCGAATCCGGCGATTCCTACTACGTGCTCGCCCGCACCCCGGTCGTCACCGGCCGCGACATCCGCAACGCGCGGCCCTCTCGCGACGAGTTCGGCAAGTGGGAAACCGATTTCACGCTCTCCCAGGAAGCCGCCAAGCGCTTCGGCGATTTTACCGAGCGTAACGTTGGGAACCGCCTCGCCATCGTGCTCGACAACCGTGTCCGGTCCGCGCCCACCATCCAGAGCCGCATTGACGACAATGGACGCATCACAGGCGCCGCTACCGAGCAGGAGTCGGCCGACCTTTCGCTTGTACTGAGAGCCGGTTCGCTACCAGCGGGCCTCACCTACCTTCAGGAAACCACCGTCGGCCCGTCGCTCGGCGCCGATTCGATCCGGCAGGGATTCCTGGCCGGTTTGGCCGGACTGATCGCCGTGGTTGCCATCATGCTGCTCTACTACAAGATGAGCGGCGTCAACGCCACCATCGCCCTGATTCTGAATGCCTTGATTCTCATTGCCGCGCTCGGATATTTCGGCGCCGTGCTCACGCTGCCGGGCATCGCCGGTGTCATCCTGACCATCGGTATGGCCGTGGATAGCAACGTCTTGATCTTTGAGCGCATTCGCGAGGAACTGCGCACGGGCAAAGCCATCCCTGCTGCCATTGACTCCGGCTTTGGCCGGGCGTTTCTGACCATCATTGACACTCACGTCACCACCATCGTCAGTTGCGGCATCCTGTTTCTGTTCGGTTCCGGGCCCGTCAAAGGCTTCGCCATCACCCTTGTGATCGGCCTGTTGGCAAACCTGTTTACCGCAACTTTCGTTTCGCGCACCATGTTTGAATGGCAGGTGGCGCGCAATCCTCGCATGGAGAGTTTGAGTATTTAGCGTTTTTGTGATACGGTTTGTGATTCACTGTGGGAACAAATTGCGGAGCGCCGGTGTCTGAGGGAATGTAGCACCGGCCAAGTAGTAAAGACTGCATGGAGATATTTAAAAACACCAACTACGACTTCCTGGGCAAGACGACGCCGTTTCTAGTGCTGTCGGCTGTGCTCATCCTCGCCGGTCTCGGGAGCCTCGTCTCGAAGGGAGGGCCAAAGTACGGGATCGACTTTAGGGGCGGTACCGTGACTTACGTCCGTTTCGCTTCCGACCCCGATGAGGATAAAATCCGAAAAGCACTTGCCGCCAACATTGCCGGTGAGGTTTCTGTGCAGCCCATCGTGGGCGCCAACGAAGTGATGATCGGTACTGAACTCAGATCGGAAAAAGAGCTCGAGCAAGCCCGGCAGAAAATGCTCGAAACGTTGGACGCCACATTCCATCCTGGCGGCGGCAAACCGGATTTTCATCGCATGGGCGTTGACCGCTTCGTGGAGACCTTGAGCGACCCGCTGCAGAAGGCGTCGGTTGCACTCTCTTCGGATGAGCTGCGGAAATTGGCTGGAGCCATTCTTGAGTATCGGAACACGCCTCCGCGATCCGGTCTCATCAAATCTTTCGACGAATTGAGCGCCGTCGCCGGTGTCACGCCCGCCATCATCAACGTGATGAAGCAGGAGATGTCGCTCGCACCTTTCGTCGTGCGCAATTTTGAACTCGTTGGTCCGAAGATCGGCGAGGAACTGCGGTGGCAGGCCTTGAAGGCCACGCTGCTGGCCTTGGCTGGAATGCTGATCTACATTGGCTTCCGGTTCGAGTGGGTGTATGGTGTGGCGGCCGTGCTGGCCGTCTTTCACGACACCGTGATCACCATCGGGCTTTTTTCGATCTTCAACAAAGAGATCTCGCTGACGGTGCTTGCGGCGCTTTTAACGCTGGTTGGTTATTCCATGAACGACACGATCGTCGTGTTTGACCGTATCCGGGAGAATCTGAGGCTGTTGCGCAAGGAGAAGTTCGCTGACCTGGTGAATCTCAGCATCAACCAGACCTTGAGCCGGACCGTGTTGACCAGCGGCTTGACGTTTCTCACTGTCGTAGCGCTGTGGTTGTTCGGCGGCCAGGTTTTGAATGGATTCAGTTTCGCTCTCGTCGTCGGGATTCTGGTTGGGACTTATTCGTCCGTCTTTATCGCCAGCCCGGTTCTTATCTACTGGCAGGAGCGGATGGAAGGTAATAAGCGTTCGGCGGTCGCTGTGGCGCCGGTTCGAAAGGACTCCCCAAAGCGGGACCCTGGGCAGGCGGAATCGCGGAAGAAAGCGACCAGGTCCGCCAAGTAAGTTTGCAAGTGGTTTGGGTAGTGAAAATTTAGTTTTTCGAGAGAGAGCCGCCGCGACGGTGGCTGGAAAGGTGAATGTCTCATGTTTGAGCAGAGTTTGATCGAAGCATCGGGCAAGACGCGGAAGACGACATCGGTTCTGATCTCGACCCTCATCCAGATCGGATTGATCTTCTTCGCCGTGATCGTGCCGATGATCTATTTCGACACCCTCCCGGGCGTGCAGTTGTCGAGTTTCCTCGTCCCGCCGCCTCCGCCCCCTCCCCCTCCTCCGCCGCCAGCCCCCATGCCGAAAATCGTCAAGGTGATTCCTCGCCAGTTTGACGCCGGTAAGCTGATGGCGCCGAAAGAGGTTCCTAAAGAAGTTGCCGTGATCCGGGAAGACGAACTGCCGCCCCCGGTGTCGGCCGGTGTCGTC
>JBGSME010001120.1:0-5531 GCA_041740335.1 Bryobacteraceae bacterium
GCCACTTCCGCGTCCGCGATTGCCCCGGTGGAACCCGGTTCTCCCGCCTCGTATCCGGGCTCACAATCACTCCCCCTTCAACACCATCCGGCCCCGGAACTGCCTCCATCTGCGTTTTGTCGTTGTCCATGCCTCTTCTCCATTCTACCGGCCCCCCAATCTATTCCCGAGATTTTCAAACCGCCCGTGCCACTACCTCACAGAGAGAGCCTCTATGCCGTTGCTAGTGTTATTCCTCTGCCTGTCCGCCATATCCCAAGCCCAATACTCGAGCAAGGTCGCCTACCTCGGTGGCACCGTAACCGAAATTCGCGCCGGCGCCGGCGGAGCCATTCGCGTTGACGATCCCCAACACCTCATCTTCTCCGCGCGCAAGACCTCGATCGGTGTCCCCTACAACCGCGTCAATCTGCTCGAATACGGCCAGCACGTCAGCCGCCGGCTCGTCCTCGCCTACCTCCTCGGCCCCTGGGTGCTCCCCAGCAAAAAACTCAAGCATTTCCTCACCATCGGCTTTGAGTCTGATGACGGGAACCAGCAGGCCATGGTCTTTCGCATCGACAAAAATCACGTCCGCGTCGTGCTCGCCAGCCTCGAAGCCCGCACCGGCGTCAAAGTCAATTACCTCGACGAACAACCCAGATGAAACATGCCATCCTTCTTCCACTCGCCGCCGCGCTATTCGCTGTTGAGCCAGCACCGGATTCCTCGCTCCTCACCATTCGCCGCATCCACGTCGAACGTCTCGGCGGCGGTGACACCGCCAACCACCTCCGTGACATGTTGATTGCCAGCCTCCAACGCTCCGGCCTCTACAAACTCACCGAAAATCCCGAAAATGCCGACGCCATCCTCCGCGGCTCCGCCGAAGACCTCGTCTTCACCGACGTCAGCCAAACAAACGACGGCCTCTCCGCCCGCGACCAAATCGGCGTCGGTTCCTCTTCCACCCGCTCCGGCTCCGGACGCTTCACCGCCAGCGCCAGCATCTCGGACCGCGACTCTTCCCGCTCCTCTCACCGCAGGCACGAGTCCGCCGCCTCTGTACGTCTGGTCAACAAGAACGGCGACGTCATTTGGTCCACCACTCAGGAAAGCCTCGGCGCCAAGTTCCGAGGCGCCTCCGCCGATGTCGCCGACAAAATAACCCGTCAACTCCAACAGGACTATCACCGCCTAAAAACAGATCAATAGCATCCCAACCAATCTCCCAGAATCATGTGTACAGGATCCCGAATCCATACACACCATGAGGACAAACATCGTGATCGACGACAACTTGATGAAACAAGCCTTGAGTGCCACGGGTCTGAAGACCAAACGCGAAGCCGTTGACCTTGGACTGCGCACTCTGCTGCGCCTCACACAACAAGCCGAGATCCGCCAATTCCGCGGCAAGCTGAATTGGCAGGGCGACCTCGACCAAATCCGGAGCGACAAGTGATCGTAGTCGATTCCAGCGTCTGGATCGATTACTTCAGGGGCGCAAACACCGCCCAGACCAACCGGCTCGACCGCTTGCTTGGCGCCGAGCCCG
Organism: Bryobacteraceae bacterium; assembly: GCA_041740335.1. Classification (GTDB taxonomy): domain Bacteria; phylum Acidobacteriota; class Terriglobia; order Bryobacterales; family Bryobacteraceae; genus DSOI01. The sequence continues at coordinate 1,538 of JBGSME010001120.1, forward strand.
TGGCCATTGGGGACCTGATCCTCACCGAGGTGCTGCAAGGGTTCCCCAGTGACCGCGAATTCGATTTGGCCCGCCGTGTCCTCTCGAGTGTTCCGGTGATCGAACTCGGCGGCCAGGACATCGCCGTCCAAGCCGCGAGAAACTACCGCGAGCTCCGCGCCCGAGGCCTTACCGGCTGCAAAACCATCGATACGATCATCGCCACCCGGTGCATCGAAAGCGGCCTTTCGCTGCTTTACAGTGACCGCGATTTCGCTCCGTTCGCCCAGTACCTGGGCCTGCTCGTAGCCGACTGTTAAGCCACTCCCCCATGGATCCGAACGCGCTTCCGCGTCGATCCGGCGCCACTCACGATTTCAATGTCCCGCGCCGGAACACCAAAGTGCTTCGCCAACACCGCCCGCAGTTCCTCGTTCGCCTTCCCCTTCTCCGGCACCGCCGCCACTTTCACCTTCAGGCTTCCATCGTCCAGCGTCCCCACCACTTCACTCCGGGAACTCCGCGGCACCACCTTTACCGCAATTTCCACGAGCGCATTTCCCCTGCCTGCAACTCCACCGGCGCGAACCCGCCCGGCGACCGATCCTTCCCCGGGCGATAGCCGCGGTCCAGCCGGAACACCTTCCCCATCGCCTCCACCGTACACGGGCCTGGCTCCTTGCCGCGTTCCGCCAGACACTCGAAGCCCACTTCTTCGGCCTGCGCTCCGCCGGGCAGCCGCACCGCTGTACGCACCCACCCGGATCGCTCAATAGCCCAATCGAGGCGCCCGACGTTTGCCCCATACCATCGCTCGCCCACCCTCACCCGCGCCGCCACGCGAGTATTCCGGTTCACCACCTTCGCCTCGATATACAGATACTCCCGCGCATCGCCCACCAATCCCGCCACTTTCCCTTCCCGTGCCAGTTCCTCCGCCGCCATTCGATACAGTTCCGGATGCCCGTCCATTACCATCTCGCGCGATGCCCGCGACAAATCCACCTCCTCCGGCTTCAACGCCGTGCGCTCCCCATTGCCGTTTCCGCCCGCGCCCACCATGTTGTTATCCGTGATCACTCCCAACACCGGATGATTGCCTTCGAACGGGCCTTCATACTCAACGTCCTTGTGCGCCCGCGTCTGGATCGTCGCGCGCACTCGCTCACCCCTGGCGTCCACCCATACCCGGTACACGTGCTCGATATCGGTGGTTCGGCCCCATCTCGCCAGCAAAGCCGGCGTCGACGTTCCCCCATCCTCATTCGAAAAGATCACCGTATATTGCAGATAGGCCGCGCCGGCTTCGTCGCGCAGCCGTTCGGCGTACATCAACAACGGAACGTCGCTTTGTGTCCCGGCCGCATTGGCGCGACGCTCGAGAATCGGGGCATGATCCTCAACAACACCGGCACGGAGTCCCCCGATACCGGCCAGCATCACCAGCACCGCCATCCGCAGCAATGCCAGCAATCGAGCCGTCGGATACGGCTTCTGCAATGCATGGGACACCATCGTTGTTTCCGCCCGTCCGTCCAGATATCCCGTGAATCCGGACGATACGATGATCCGCGCCTCCGGACTCAGCCGCCGAACCTCCCGGATCAGCCTCAACCCGTCCTCCAGTTCCGGCACCCGCAGGTCCGCCACCACGAAATCGGCCGGCAACTGCTTCAGCGCTTCATCCACCGTCGCCGCCGCGCTCACCGTATGCCCGTCCCCGGCAATCGCCTCCCGCCGCGACTCCAGCATGTCCGGATTGTCGTCCACCAACAGCACCCGCGGCATCAGAATACAATCTGCGCAATCACCAGTTGCGGCATCGCCTGGTTCCAACTCGCCGGTATGTCATCGAACGGCAGCCGGAAGGGCTTGGTCTCGCCCACCTTCAAACCGCCCGTACTCGCCTTCACGATCGGTACCCGCAATCGCCGCACCAATTGTCCGTATGGGTCATGAAAGATGCACGTCAACTCCACGTGCTTCACCTCGCGATCGCCCGCGTTCCCGATGTTGCCGACGATCTCAACTACCTCCTGCCCCAGATAGCTTTGCGTCGCCTTCATCTCCACATCGGAAAGCTTCAGCTTCCGCGAGTACGCCTTCGCCTCCGCGGTCAACGGCGCCGGTTCGCTTTTCGACATCCCGTAGCGCACGTACAAATACCCCGCCGTCGCCATGCCAGCCACCGCCAGCAGACCAATTAGAACAGGTATAGGAAGGAATGGTTTGCTCTCTTTACCGGCCACTGATCGTCATCTCCCCTATCCAAATCGTCGGCGCCGCCACCGATCCCTGAAACTCGAGATCGTTCCCCAGGCCAGCCACATTGCCCAGCATCTCGTTGAAGTTCCCGGCGATGGTCACCTCCGATACAGGATATGCGATTTCCCCATTCTCAAACCACAACCCCGTCGCCCCGCGCGAGTAGTCGCCCGTCACCGCATTGAACCCGAACCCGAGTAGTTGCATCACCAGCAAACCGGTGCCCGCCCGCCGCATCAGTTCCTGTGGCGATTCGGTGCCGTTCTCGATGTACAGGTTCCCGTGCCCCACGCCGGCGTTGCCGGTAATCCCGCGGCTCGCGTTGCCCGTCGTCGGCATGCCCACCTTGCGGCCCGTGTAGCTGTTCAACAAATAGCTCTTCAGCACCCCATTCTCGATCACCGCCGTGCGCCGCGATGGCACCCCTTCGTCGTCGAACGGCGATGTGCCGAACAAGCCCGGTATTGTCGCGTCGTCGATCACCGTCACAGCCGGCGAAGCCACGGTCTTGCCCAACCGGTCATGCCAGAACGACGCTTTGCGATAGATCGATTCGCCCGTCGCCAGTTCGAAAACATGCCCGGCCAGCGTCCGCGCTACACGCGGTTCAAAAATCACCGCCGCGTTCCTCGTCTCGATCTTTCGCGGATTCAGCCGCATCAATACGCGCTCTGCCGCTTTCCGCCCTACCGCTTCCGGCTCTTCGAGCGAAGCCGCTTCCCGCGACACCGTATACCAGTAGTCCCGCTCCATGCGCCCTTCAAATTGCGCTACCGGAACCACGCTCAACGAACAACTCGTCGTCCGGTACGATCCGGAAAATCCCAATGAGTTCGCGAATGCCTGCCGCGATACGTGCGACCCGAATCCGCCCCCGTCGGAATTCGTGATCCGCGGATCGTAGTCAAGCGCAGCCTTCTCGGCCCGCCGCGCCCGCTCAATCTTCTCGGTCGCCGGCATCGCCGGAACGTCGTCATAGTAGATGCGCAAATCCTGTTCGAGCTTTCCCAATTCGCCCGGCGACGGCAGCCCCGCGAACGGATCCTCGGTCGTGATCTTCGCCAGTTCCACCGCTTGCGCCACCATCGCTCGCAAACCTTCGCCCGAAAAGTCCGACGTGTAGGACGACCCGGTTCGCTTGCCGAACAACACCCGCACGCCCGCGCCCCGCGAACCGGATTCCTTCACCCGTTCCACCTGGCCCAGCCTCACATCGGCGGTGAACTCTTCTCCCTCCGCCGCCGTCGCTTCGGCATCGGATGCGCCCATCTCGCGCGCCAGCCGAACCACTGCCACCGCCGTCTCCTCCAGCCGCGCCGTGGCCGCCGAGTCCGACGCGTTCTTAGCGCTTACGCTGCCCGATAGCGTGCTCATTGCGCCGTCCCTCCCACCGTCATCCGATCGATCTTGATGGTCGGGATACCCACCCCCACCGGTACTGACTGGCCGTCTTTCCCGCAAATCCCCATCCCCTCATCCAACTCGAGATCATGCCCCACCATCGACACGTGCTTCAGCGCCTCGGGACCGTTCCCAATCAGCGTCGCCCCTCGCAGCGGCCGCGTCAGCCGTCCGCCCTCGATCAGATAGCTCTCCGTCGCGCTGAACACGAAGTTGCCGGACGTAATGTCCACCTGGCCTCCGCCGAAGTTCGCGCAGTAAATCCCGCGATCCACGCTGCGGATAATATCGGCCGGATCGGCCTCGCCGGCCAGCATGAACGTGTTCGTCATCCGCGGCATCGGGATAT
>JBGSME010001121.1:0-2374 GCA_041740335.1 Bryobacteraceae bacterium
CGACGGCTTGGCCGGGGTGTCTGGTAGTGGCGGCATCGTGTCTTCCCGGTTCAACTTGCACCTCCGTGGGTTCGTTTGGTCGCTTCGGAGTCAAGAATAATGGGTTGGCCGCCGCTGGCCAATTGAGTTGTGACGCCGGGCTCGGGTTCGTTTTGGCGAATTGGTGGTTCGCCGAGACCGCTGGGCTCGGACTCACGGGCGCGACGCGTGGACATCCGACGGCGACAGCGGAGCGGACGGTCGGACATCCGGCGGCTGAGCGTTGGTGGCTCCTTTCGCCGCTTGTTCTGCCCACGTCGGTGGCTTTGTTCCTGAAAAATCCCCTCTCGGCCTTTCGACTCGTTTGATGGTATGTTGCATTGAGGGCCGATTCGTTGCCAGATCCTTCATGGCGGTCTTCCTTCCTCCTGCTCCCGAGTTTCGCAGGAAGAAGAAGGGCGCGCACAAACCCGAACTCGGCAAGTATTTGCTGAGTAAGGAGAAACGATTATTGACGAGTGGGAGGGGATCGTGCGAGGCGGCCTAGGTTCAGTCGCGCTTGATCAGAGGCGTTCGCCGGCGGTCAGTGGCGACCGATTGCTGCTCAAAGGATGCCCTCCGCGGACGGACCATCACGGCCGTCGAAGGTTCAGCATGCATGCATGTTTCGGCGCTGAGTTCATTCCGGAATCCCATCCGGAACGGCGACGACGATCTCGATTCCGGGTGTCCGGTCGGCCCACACTCGGCCACACAATTCCTGGCGCTGCGTAGCCACCGGGCCGCTCGCAGGTCTTGGTGGTCTGATGGCCAGTCAGCCTACGATCTGGTTGGCACTGTCGACGTCCAGCTTGGGGAGACGACTCTCGATTGCTGTAATGGGTCACGATCTTTCCCCCCGCCAATGTCAAATTCGCGCCCAGGCCAAAGCGCGCTGTTTTCCCCTTCGAGGATGAAGCTCCAAACCGGCCCGGAGGAGTCAAGGCCGCGCCAATCGGCGCGGCGAAGCGAAGCCTTGACGCCGAGGACCGGTTTGAGAGGATCGAGAAGGGGGAGACGAGCGCGAGAACTTTTGGGCCGGAATGCAGTTCGATCACCGGTAAAGATCGTGACCCGTTACAATTTGCAAATACAGGACAATGCGTTTTCCTGGACCACTATCTGGCGATACGGTTTTCGCCGGTATCCGCACTTGGCATCCTACGCCAGCCAGATCGAGCACAAATAGAGCCCGGCAAATCCCTGAACCACATGCCTCCCATATAATGTTCTATACCCAAACCTTATGCAGGTACTTGAAGTCGAAGTCGCGCAGGATCACATCGACGGCTTGTCACGTGCGAAGAAGCCGATCTTCGGCTTGGCGGAGCTGATCTGGAATAGCGTCGATGCGGACGCCACGCAAGTCACGGTTCGGCTCAACCGGAACAGCATGAATGGTCTCGACGCGATCCATGTGATCGACAACGGTCTGGGCATCACGATGGCGGATGCGCAAGCGGGCTTCGGTCACTTGGGCGGTTCCTGGAAAAAGCTTGATCGACAGTCGCGCCGAGACAAGCGCATCCTGCACGGCAAGCAAGGCCAGGGACGATACAGGGCGTACGCGCTCTGCGAGAAAGCAGAGTGGCAGAGCGTCTACCTCGCCAACGGAGCGTTTCACGAGTTCACGATCACGGGGACCACGCACAACAAGCGCCGCTTCACGATTTCCGACGAGACGCCAACCAGCAAGGGCGAGACTGGCACGACGGTAACTCTGTCGAACATCATTCCGCAGCAAGGCTCGCTCGACGCTGATCGCGCGGTGACCGAGCTGAACCGCATCCTTGCTATCTACTTGAAGCAGTATCCGCAGGTCAGGATTTCTTACGACGGCACCGCCGTTGATCCGTCAGCGCTGGAAGACCGGAGGACGAACTATGAGCTTCCCGACTTCACGACCGAGGACGGGACCACCTATCGGGCAACACTGACCATCATCGAATGGAAGATAGAGATCGAGCGCGCCCTCTACCTCTGCACGGAGAACGGTTTCACGCTCCGCGAAATGGCACCTGGCATCCACGCGCCGAACTACCGCTTCACCGCCTACCTCCGCTCAACGCTCCTTGAGGAGATGGAAGAGGCCGGGAACATCGACATGGACGAGTTCACCGACCTTAAGAAGCTGCTCGACATCACCAAGGACCAGATGCGACGGCATTTCCTCCAGCGCGATGCCGAGAAAGCCTCTAGTGTCGTTGATCGCTGGAAAGAAGAGCAGGTGTACCCGTTCGAAGGCCCGCCGAAGGACGTCATCGAAGAAACGGAACGCCAGCTCTTCGACGTCGTCGCCTCCAACCTCGACGCGTACGTCTCAGACTTCAAAGAGGTCAAGCCGAAGGCCAGGAAG
>JBGSME010001122.1:0-5135 GCA_041740335.1 Bryobacteraceae bacterium
ACCTCAAACTCGGTGCGCACCACACGCCAACTCCGCCCGAGTCCCAGCAATTGCGAGAACGTCTCTTCCGGTGTCATTGAAACTCGCGCTCATGCTGCCGGGTGCCCCCACATTCCGCCCACTGAAAACGTCGAGGAACCCAGATTGATCATCGAGGAGATATGATACGTCTCGTCACCCCGGAAGGTGAAGTTGTTCGTGTCGACCAGAAGCATCACGTAATCAAGGACAACGGCAGGCGAAGTATGTGCACCGTGTCGTGCCATGGCCATGGTCCGCCCGGCGTGCGGGGAGGACTTGGCGGGACGCCGCGGCAGGAACGGTCCGGTGCCAAGGGCGACATTATACGAACCGGTTGACATCGATTCTTGCGATCGGTCCTTCGAAGAAGGTCTTATCCCACCCCTCGCTTTAAACTTGGCCACTCCTTTGGGTGGAACTTGAAGTGGTCCGACCGGACCCATCGCGAGTTCCCGAAGCATCGGCTCAACATCCGAATACCTCACGGCCTCCAGAAGTACACTACGTCCCTCTTGGACGACCCACCTCTTGGCCACCAGTGGAGCATTGGGTCCATCCGAGAACACGTCCGCTTGTCTCCCCAGTCGGAATGCCCTGCCGTCGCCGATCAGGAAATGCCCGAAGTCCAGGCTCTCGTCCTCCCAGTCAGGTGAGGCCATGACAGCCCTGTCCTGACTGTTCTCGACACGATCCAGAAGTCGGGCATGACGTTTCGGTTCTGGAGCTTCGAAGAACTCGGTCATGACCTCCAATTGAGCCCGCTCGGCTGAGAGGCCAAAATCCTCCGGCGGCGGAACGGGCTCTCTTATGAGAATGTCCTGCTCAATGCCCGAGCGGCGGAAGGTATACAAGACATCACAGCGAATACGGAACCCCGGCTCTTGAGACGCGAATGCGTCGCGGTAAATGACTTGGTTTGGCGGAAGGAGTTCGCCGGGAACATCTTTCACAAGACCGAGAGTGTGGCGTCGTCCGCTGACGGGGTCGTAATAGCCCAGAGCCAAGACAGAGGAACGAAACCGACTGCCGTCGGGAGCAAGCACGTCCACAGCCCCTTGCGGGTCGTCGAGGGAGGGGGCGAAGTAGACTTTGTGTGGCGCCCGAAGGGCCGCAGCTCCGACCTGCAGGAGCTCGATCTCCTCGGCTGAAGCCTCCCACTGTTCGGACTTAGAATTCCAATAATTCAGCCCCGTGCCGAGTTCGGTATAGCCATTGGTTTCGGTCAGCCAGTCGCCGGTTTCCACAAGCCGGGTGGAAATGATCTCGACCCGCTGCTGGTCAGGACCAAGACGGATGACCCGAACGCCGTCTTTGGCGTCGGCCGCGATGGCTTGCAAGAATATCACTATTCCGACGATCAGGGTTGGCGATAATTGTTGTGACTTCATGAAAGGCTCGGCGTTCTGTCGCGATCGACCAGGCATAGAGAACCGGGTCTTGGAGGAAGGTGCGCGATTCTGCCGATTTCATTGTCTTGTAGGGAGTCATGCTGAATGCGTAAACAAGTTTGTTGCCAATTCTCTGAACGATTGCGGAAGCCATCCGCGCGGCTGTAATGTCCGCCAAGTATTAGCTCACTCCAAGTAGGCAATGCGTGTGTCTTATGCGGCGATGGAATAATTCGACCAGTTAGTCGGACGGGCTCTGATCGTTGAGCCGGCAAGCGTGGAACTAATGTAGTCCACCGGATTATTCGTAGTTGTGTATTCGCCGCGGCCATGGGCGTCGCGTGATGAGTCCTCTCCAGTTGACGGCGTGGCGACTGCGCCGCTCTTGGAAGGAGCCGCGGAGTCACGCGCGACTTGGCTTACGGGGGAAAGTATCGCGGAGGCGGCGCGCGCAGGGTGGGTCCGAGGGAAGATCCCCATGAAGGCGTACGCTCGGCGATCCTGCAACCAACGACCACCATCGCGAAACGAGTGCTTCAGATGGGATGAAGCTGGGGATCGACCTTCTTGCGGGGATGGAATGTGGCAACGCCCCGCAGCCTTCCAGCCGCGTCCGGACAGGCCGAAGTTCACGATGCAGTAGAGGATATCGTCGCGAGCTCGAAGCATCAAATCGCTTGCGTGGACGAGGGCGCAATTGTGGACGTTCCAGAGATTGCCAACGGTGCTAGGTCAATCCGATTGAGACCGCATCCACGTTCAAGAGTCAGACGGCGATGAAACAACGCGGGAGCTGGTGAGCAACGGTCGCGATGCATTTCTCGTGCCTGTTGCATTTTCGGTTATGGCTTTCGGGACGCGCGCGAAATCGGTGCGAAGCGCTTTTGGCTGCCGTGCCAGCAGAAGTGCCAGCAAGAGGCGTTCTGTGCGTGCTCCGCGAGGTTTACCTCAGTACCAGTGAAGTGACACTTGATAGCTGCGGGTAAATCCTTCATCCTCAATAGCGAACCGAGTGCTAAAGCATTGGATTTGAGCGGAATGCAGGAATAGGGAGGCGGTCGATTCCGACCCTCGCCTCCAACAACTCGTCCACTGCTCCGGCACTGTCCGGACCTGATCTCCCACTACTCGGTTGACATGGTTCTTCCGGCCATCGTCATCACACAGAACGCTGACGCGCAATGGGTTAGGTTTCTGGTGCACTGCAGGCCAAGGATGAAAACCGACCCTCGCCTCAAACGGTCTTCCTCAGGAGGTTCAAGGTGACCTGGGCAATGCCAATTATTCTTCACCTGGTGAAAAGTAGTCGTCACTGCACAGTGACCCCTCTTGCTTGTGCCCGCATCCGCGCGACGATTCGCGGTCGCCGAGGAGGATGGTCCGATGATCCATAGATGGAAATTTTGACCTTGGAATTGTTCCTCGCTCGGAACGAGGGAGTGCCAGTACTGCGTGTTTTTTCAAAGTCCGGAGATGCGTGCCTTGGAGCGCGATCGAGCCACGCGCCGAGTCCGCCCCCGTCCCCAGGGTGTCGAGACTGTTGGGGTCGCGGCGAGCGAACTTTTCAAACACGAGGCATCCCGTAACCGAGGCCGTTGATGGCTACGTGAAACGATTCTTCCTTCTCCACGGGAATAACAAGGCCTCGATCACCGGTGCGCTGACAAAGCTTGCCGGCCCGGGGGTCGCGGGCGATGGCTTCGGCGATCTCCGGTGAGACGCATTCGACCAACAGGCAACTGCCCTTGTAGACGCAAGCTGCGCCGCGTTGTTCGACGGAGTTCAGAAAGGACTCGACTGTCTCAGGCAATGGCTGTGGGTCACGGGCGCTCAGAAAGGTGCGGAATTCACCGACCCGGGCGCCCTTTTCGACCGCCTCAAGTGCCTTACGCTCACTGAGTGACCAGATTCGGTCGGCTTCATGATCCGCGAAGCTCTCGATCAAAAGGAGTTCGTCGGGCGAGAACTCCCCGTGTTCCACACGGATCTGACGCTTCGGCAGAACTGACAGCGACACGCTCGGCTTGGCCGGAGGTGGCTCGTACCTTTCGATACGGCCGAGAATAAACGCGCCTAGGGGTGTGAGACGAAAGTATTTCAGGCCATCATATCGGCTGAGAAAAATGAGATCATCGGTGCCCCATAGGCTGCTGTAATCCCTTCTGGCACCCGCGGGATGCTCATAGGCGATATCAATGATCCCAAGCGGCGCGGCATACTCGAACAGCAGGCAGATGATATAGCGTTCCTGCAGAATGTTCCAACCCCCGTGGCCATCGTATCCAAGACTGCCGTATTTTGGATCGCAGAGATACAGATTCCAGGCGTTACGGGTCACGGCAAACCCAAATCCCGCTGCCTGCATGTAGCGTGAGAACTCGGCCGTCTCGACCCACCGTCCAACGGGACACTCGGCCAGCGCGTTTCGGATCGCTAGTCGTCGCTCCGGGGGCGGGGTGAACCCTGTCCGTCCTTTACCCTTTTGACCTTTGATGGTGTCGATGCGGCTGAATTCATCGATGATCTTGTTGGTGAGCCAGGCGTCCCAGATGTCGCGGAGAACTTCCGCCGGGGGCTCCTCAAGCGAGCTTCGACCGACTTTGGTCAACGAAAGCCTTCCGTTCTTCACGGTGGCGAGCTTGGCCGCCTGAACGAGTAGCGGCCACGAGAAACCCTTCATCGGGCCGATCTCCGGATCCCAGTCGTTGAGCTTCTCGGTCAACTCGAAGAAGTCATTCTCGCGAAGCAGATCGCACACAAGCGTCATTGAGGCCCTCGATGGGAACAGTGTCGTGGTGCTGACCGAGATCTTCTCCTGATCGATGAGTCGCAAGGTTGTTCGGAGATCCTGGACGGCAGCCTGCTCCATCAGGCGCTGGACCAGGGGAGCCTCGTGCGATTCGTAGGCTGTCGTGCGCTTCGCGGCGTCGAAATGGCGTGAGTTCCGCATCCGAGGAGCCTGCGCGGGGATCTTCTCCAAGCTGGTCAATTGTGCCGATGGCGGCTTGGAAACGAAGCCGGCGAGCTTCTCGCGCAGATCCTTGGGAATGAACCTCCGGCCATTCTCGCTCGGGTGAAGGAAAAGGCGAACCAAGGTCGGCCGCCGGTCCCAAGAGCGATTTCCCTCCATTTCGAACGACGGCGACTCGTGATACTTGGCATGAAAGGCGCCCTGGTCGTAAGTGCCGTCGGCTTCGTGGGCGGCTTCGGCCACCGCGGATTGCTCCAACGGGCCCAAGTGTTTCCAGAGTTCCTTCAGATCTGCACCCAATAAACAGCCTACCAGCGCGTCGATGATCTCATTCTTGCGCGTCGCCTTCAGCCGGACACTCGGGATCATCGCAAGCATCCTCTTCAGATCGTCCGCGTTGTGGAGATTGAGCACCTCGCGAAGACAAGGATTGAACCTTCCAGGCTCGAGACGTCGCATGGTGGAAACGCTAATCGATGGGGTTGCAGTTCAATGCGCAGGGTCCGCGGGTGGAATTCATGGCAGGTCGTCAGGCCTGAATACCGTGATGCCCGGAATTGAATCAAACTGTCGATCTGCGGAAGCCAGTTGACGGAGATCGCATCGCAGACCCGCCGCCAGATGCAGGGAATCGTTGGTGAGCAAACCGTAAGCATGTTGCAGCTGCAGGGCCTGGTGGAAATCGGCCGCTTCGTTGGCCACGAAAAGCAAGTCGCCAGCCAGGAGATCTTCGACCTCCTGTCGATACCGGACAA
>JBGSME010001123.1:0-4462 GCA_041740335.1 Bryobacteraceae bacterium
ATCCCTCGAAGCCGCCGTCACCCGGGCCCACGTCCGCAACGCTGCCCTAACCGGCGCAATCCTCGCCCTCATCCTCGGCGGGTCCCTCGCCCTCATCCGCTTCAACCGCAACGCCCAGCGCCTCGCTGAACTCCAGGTCGAATTCATCTCCGGCATCTCCCACGAACTCCGCACGCCCCTCAGCGTCATCTCCAGCGCCGCTTTCAATCTCAAAAAAGGCGTCGTCAAAGATCCCGAGCAAATGAAAAAATACGGCCAGATGATTCACGCCGAATCCGAGCGCCTTACCGCCATTGTTGAGCAGGTCCTCCATTTCGCCCGCAGCCGTTCCTCTACCCTCGCTGCACGCGAACCCATGGCTGCCGGACCCCTCGTCGAAGACGCTCTCGAAGCCTCCAGCCGCGCTCTCACCGAATCCGGATGCACAGTCGAAAAGGCCATCGAGCCCGAACTGCCCCCCGTCTCCGGCGACCCCATCGCCCTCAAACAAGCAATCCAAAACCTAATCGGCAACGCCGCGAAATACGGCTGGGAGGGCGGCTGGATCGGCGTCTCCGCCCTTCGTGTCCTTGACCCCAAGGGCAAGGAATGGATCGAATTTCGCGTCGCCGATCGCGGACCCGGCATTCCCCCCGCCGAAATCGGCCACATCTTCACGCCTTTCTATCGGGGCAAACGCGCCGTCGACGATCAGGTTCACGGCACCGGGCTCGGCCTCAACCTCGCCAAGAAAATCGTCGAAGCCCACAACGGCACCTTGACCGCCACCAGCGAAGCCGGCCGCCAAACCGAGTTCGTAATTCGTATCCCCACCATTCCCGCTGAACAACGAGATGAATTTGCGAATATTACTGGTTGAAGACGAACCCGGTCTCGTGATCACCGTCACCGACCTCCTTCTCTCCGAAGGCTACGAAGTCGAAAGCGCCACCGACGGCATCACCGGTTTCGAACGCGCCTCCTCACGTCAACACCACCTCCTCATCCTCGACGTCATGCTCCCCGGCAAAAACGGCTTCGACATCTGCCGCGACCTCCGCCAGCAGGGCTTCGACACTCCCATCCTCATGCTCACCGCCAAGACACGCGTTCCCGATCGCGTCACCGGCCTCAAACTCGGCGCCGACGACTACCTCGCCAAACCCTTTGACCCCTCCGAACTCCTCGCCCGCGTCGAAGCCCTCATCCGCCGCGTCCACAAAGAAGGCCTACGCCCCATCCGCCGCTTCCAGTTCGGTGAGGTGGACATCGACTTCGAAAGCGGCCACGTCCTCAAAGCCGGCCTTCCCGTCAACCTCGCCGCCAAGGAACTCCAACTCCTCCGCTACCTCATCGATCATCGCGAAAAAGCCGTCTCCCGCGAAGATCTGCTTCAATCCGTCTGGGACTACCAACCCACCGTCACCTCCCGAACCGTCGATGTCCACGTCGCCTGGCTCCGCCAAAAGCTCGAAGACAACCCCGAACGCCCCCGCTATTTGCAAACCGTCCGCGGTGTGGGTTATCGTTTTCTCCCCTGAGCCGGCGCCGCCTGCAGCCGAGCGGATTTGACCTGGATCGTGTAGTGGCGGCCAAGATCAACAGGTTCGACACGGATACCGATCAGCTACTCGAAGAGGCCCAGATGAGCGTTAGGCTCCGGAACCCCTGTATCTGTGAGATCTACGATGTCTTCTCCCTCGACCATTCAGGGCACCGGTGCGTCGTCATGGAGTGGGTGGACGGCAATACGCTGCACGACATGCGCGCCCTCCGGCTGGATGAGCTAATCGCAATCGCCCTGCAATCGGCAGAAGCCTTGGCCTATGCCCATACACAGCCCGAGGAAGTGCTCCATCGGGATATCAAACCATCACAGGCCGCAGCCCCTTCGGACGTCACGGACCGGCTGCATGGTATTGGTTCAAGCCTATTCGCGAATACCGGCCCGATTTGCCTGCCGATTGGGATCCACTCTTGCGCATCGTCGAAAAACTACTGTCGGAAGAGCCCGCAGCCCGATACTCATCCGCTGGGGACTTGGCCGCCGCCCTTCAGCATGCGAAAGACGCACTGGCCATGCGTCCCATGTTCTATGATGCCGATGTCCTGCTTGAGCTCCTCCGGCACGATTCTACCAGCGGCTCACGCAGCGGTGCTTACGATCTCTTTCCTGCTGGCTCCCTTGTCGGCCGATCCTGTTCGGCAGCGGTTGCCATTGAAGTAACGGAACGATTCTTGGCAGATCTGCCGCTTCAGGCCGGACCGCAGTCCGCCTTTTCGCCTGAGCAGTTGGCGCCATTGTTCGGGCTCTTCTCCTACTTCCGTTTCGATCATCGGGGACACCGGCTCATCGACATGTACTGCAAGCTCCGCCGTCAGGAGGCTTTGTCGGGCCAGCAGCAGCTTCTTGCGGAAGCCTACTCAACGGGTGCTGCCGATTTCTGCACCACTCCCGCGTTTGCAGCATCCCAGAGTGTGGCGGAAAAAGAGACCGGCCTACGCATCCGCATCGCCGATGCGCTGATTTAGAAGCTCTTGTACTACCGGTACTATTGTTGCGCAAGTTTGCAAAGAATACTGGTTTTAAAAGGTTGCGATGAGTTACGATAGTCGGGTACTCGGAGCGGCGGCCCTGGCACCGTCCGTCGGCTCCGGTAAACTCAACTCTAAGTCATTGAAAGACAATGTAAAAGGGATGTTTCTCGCAGAAGCAAGCACCTGTGCGACTCTCTGGCGCATCCAAACGAGTGGTGACACCACGCGTTTGTGGTGAGATGTTATGCTGATATCCGCCCTTTCCAAACGGGAGCTCGAAGAGATCCAGGAGCGTATCAATCGGTCCAGCGATCCCATCGTCGTGCTACGCATGCCACATTGCGAACCGGTGATGGTAAATGCCGCCATGGACCGGATCCATCCCCTCGGACTCCACGTCCCAGAGTCCGATCAAAGCGCCGCTGCCAATCCCGCCCGAGCGGCTCTCTGTTTCTGTAAGGAAATGGAGACATCATTGGCATTCCGGCCGCAGGATTGTGCTCACGAGAGCAATTTCGAGGATTTCTGCGAGGACCCGCACCAGGAGCCCTTAGCCGGATTCGAGTTCTATTTGCTCGAATCGTCGATTGCCGAAGGCTCCAAGCCTTCAACCCGAACCTATTCCACCGCGCGCATACACTCGGCGCTTTTGTCCTTGTGGAGTTCTGGCAATACCTTCAACGCACTGATGGAGGTCCGTATTCTCATCAGCAGCCGGATCCGCCTGCGGATCGTCAACCTTGACCAATCCACTCTCGGTGCACGGTTGAAGATTGCTCCGTCTGATACCGCTATTTTTGATAGCTCGCTAACGATCGACAGGGCCGCCCTTCCCGCTTACCACGCCATGGAGCTCGCGATGCAAGAGTCCCTGCGGGAACCTGCGCGGGCCACCTCGATCCTGCTGACAGCCCTTGAAGCCATCAAGACTGCCGATCCCGCACGGAGAGTGTATCCCTCTTGTTCTGTTGTGGTCAGGGAGATACTCAGCGACCCGAATGGTGTAGCCAACGACGCGGCCGCGATCCAAGCCAAGATCGAACGCGTCCTTGAGAAACTGTACGACGGGCCCGTAGTGGTTCAGTTTGCTCGGCGAGCCCTGGAGCGTTTCTTGAGCACCCGCGTCAACGAGATCTTGCTTGGCCTGGATCAGGAAACGCTAACCGACTTGGCCCGGCTCAAAGCGCCCCTCCAGTCCTTGGTCGACGCCGAGAGCGGCTTTTTGGGACGCAATCCCGCGGCTGTGCTTTTGGGAAGCTGAGCACCCACATCGTGACCAAGGGACGCTGCCATTGTCTTCTCCCGTGACCAAATACAAAGTCGCCATCGCCTCCATCCTCCAGGAAGCCAACACCTTCTCCCCAGTCTCCACCCGCTACGACGATTTCTCCCCAGCCCTCGGCCACCACGCCCTCCTCCGGCACCAAGGCAAACTAACCGAAATGGGCGGCTTCATCCACGCCCTCGATGGCCACTCCATCGCCCCGGTCTGCGCCGCCTGGGCCATCACCGCCAACCGCTGCCTCCGCCCGGACTTCGCCCGCCTCACCGCCGATTTCACCCAACACCTCCAACAACACTCCGACGCCGATGCCCTCCTCCTCGCCATGCACGGAGCCCAAACCGCCCAAGGCGTCGACGACGTCGAAGGCCACGTCCTCTCCATCGCCCGCAAAATACTCGGACCCTCCAAACCCATCGTACTTACTCTCGACTTACACGCCAATATCACCCCAGCCATGCTCTCCCTCTCGACAGCAATCGTCGGCTATCACACCTATCCCCACATCGACATGTTCGAAACCGGAGCCAAAGCCGCGCGCCTCCTCCTCCGAGTCCTCTCCGGCGCCTGCCGCCCCGTCATGCGCTCCGTCAAACTCCCCATGATCGTCAATGCCGAGAACTCCCAGTCCTCAAGCGGACCCTTCGGCCGCCTCATGCGCAC
>JBGSME010001124.1:0-5192 GCA_041740335.1 Bryobacteraceae bacterium
CCGGACTACGCGGCGGCGCATCTTCAACTTGCCGGGTTCGCCGCGGCCGAAGGTAAGTGGCGCGCGGCCGAGCGGGAATTTCTTACTGCCCAAACTTATTACACGGCGCAGTCCAATCCGGAGATGGCGCGCGCAGTCGCGGCACGGCGCGGCATGCGCCGCCTCGAAACCGGACAGGCGGAGCTGGCGCTGGAGGATCTTTCGACCTTACCCCGGCCGCCTTCCGGAGCCGGCGCCGGGCCATGCGAGCGAGTGATTGTGCTGACCGCGGGAGAAGTGGATAACTTCGCCGCTCCGCCCGATCCGGTCTCCTACATCAGCCCGAGGTTCGACGGAATGCCGGGGAGCAATGCGCGGGGACGCCAGTTCGACGACGCTGTGATCGATCGGCAATTCCATCTATCGATCCCCCTGCCGCCGGTCAGGGCCTGTAGCGGCCGGCTCGAGGCGCGCGTTCGCGCGTCTTCCACATTACCCGGCGCCACCAATGATTTTCTGGTGGTGGGGGCGGCTCCGTTGAATGATACGATGAGCCCGTCGGTTCAGATACCGCTATGGCGCGGCGATGAAGATCCCGGGGCTCACACGGTGTTCACCGAATTGCGGGCAGACCTGTTCGCCAATGTGATGCGGGCCTACGCCGGCGCGGCGGTGGCTTCGCTCGATATCTCCGGCAGCGATGACACGGACTTCGATTATATTCGGCTTACTATCATTTACTAACCTCTGGAGCGCGCCTCCCGCGGCGCCGCGAGGATGCGCACCGGCTCCCAAGGGGCTGTCGGCATGGTTCACCTTCGACGAGCCTATGTTCCGGAAGGCGCCCGCCGAGCGCATCGCGGGCATCACCGGCGGAGCGCTAGCGTTCGACGGCAAGAGCCAGTTCGCTGAGATCCCCGCCTCTGTATCCGGACTCGACGTGGGCGAGGAAGATTTCAGCATCGAGTTTTGGATCCGCACCCGTGACAGCGAGCGGACGCGGAACATCATCGACAAGCGCGACACAACGCCACGCGGGTACCTCATCTACATCCGCCGCGGGCGCATCGGAATGCAGGTGGCTTCGGATACCTACCGAAGCGATGTGATTGCCGAGTCGCAGCCCGTGGCCGGCGGACAATGGCACCATGTGGCGGCAGTGGTACGCCGGCTGCCTCCCGGACCGCCGGAGATTTTCATCGACGGATCTCTGCGGTCCGCGGCAGGGCGCAATGTACCGCTCGACGACTTGGATAACAAGACCCCGATGTGGATCGGACGCCATCACGCCAACACCTACGTTTCTCGCGACGACATCTACTTCAAGGGCGCCGTGGACGAACTCGCCTTCTACCGGAGGGCCCTTGGACCGGATGAAATCCGCACCTTATTCCGGGCCGGCGCCGCCGGAAAGTGCCGGCCGTCCCGTTGATTCGCCCCGCCCTGTGCCGGCTCCTAGAACTATTTTGACCCCGTTTTCACTCGTTTCTCGCCTTTGATCCACGAACGGCATTTAGAGCGGAAACCCGGATCGGAGGAGCGTCCGTGCGATCCGGGCCGCTGCGGTGCCGCCAAAACGAAACGTGAGGAGATCAACAAACATGACACACATCCACTCGGCTACGAAGTGGCTGGCTTGGGGGACCCTTCTTGGACTGACTGCCGTTGCCGCCACCGCCGGGCCGCTCCGGCTGGAGCCCGGGCTCGTATCCATACGGGTCTACGAACAGTCCGGCCCTGTGACAACTTCGACGTTCGGGCTCAACTCAGCGGAAGTGACGGCGCAGTTGGCCGGCAACCTGACGAGCGTCAACCGGGACTTTGCCGGCATCCCCAACGAGTACTACGATATCTTCTACTCCGACGCGAACGGCACCTTCAATCTTGACGGCGAGTTCATTTCCATCGAAGGCAGCTACACCGGCTCAGGCAGCGGCTTCAACATATCCGAGGTCGAACTCGTGTTCGGGGGGTCAACTCAGTTTGCCACGTCCCTCGAAAGTTACGTCGCCGGCAGCTCGAACTTCCTCATGGCCAATCTGGCCAACATCCTGGATGGCGACATCAATACTTCCACAGCGATGGGCCAGACCAGCGCGTCGCAGCGGATGCGCGTGACGGTGGGCTTCGCCGCCCAGAACGCGCCGGTGCCTGAACCGTCGACGTGCGTATTGGGTGCAGCCGGACTGGCCGCCCTCGCGTTTGTGCGCCACCGCCGTCTCGCATAAAGCTTGTTCGGACCGGAGGATCACCAGAGGCCCACCATTTCGTTCACCCTCGCACTGAGGCTGTGAGCGGAAGGTGGGCCGATTTTTGTGATTGGGTTCGGGAGAGGCGAGTGCTATCCTCCCAGATATGCCCAGGAGAATCGTTGCCAGCTTTATTGGCTGTGCTCTTGCCTTAAGCGCCGCGGTAACGCATGAGACGATCTGGCTGATGAAGCGGGTGGGTTCGCCGGCTATCAGCCCGGACGGCAAATGGGCAGTGGTCGCGGTAACCGAACCTGCCTACGATTCCAAGGATCAGAAGTCCGACCTTTGGCTGATGCCGGCGGACGGCTCCGCCGAACCTCGCAGACTTACTCACACCAAGGGCTCCGAAGGGGATGTAACATGGAGCCCCGCCAGCGGCCGGATCGCATTTACGGCCAAACGCGAGGGCGATGAAGCGGCGCAGGTATATGTGCTCGACATGGCCGGCGGCGAGGCAATGCGCGTCACAAGCATCGCCGGCGGCGCAAGCGACCCGCAATTCAGCCCCGACGGGACAGCCATCCTGTTCCACGCACAGTTCGATCCCGACGCGGAAGCTCGCAAGACGCGAAAGACTACCGCTCGAGTCTACGATGGTTTCCCGATCCGCAATTGGGACAAATGGCTGGAAGGGAAGAAGCCGCGGATTTACATCCAGTCCGCCGATGGCGTAGGTGAGCCGAAGGATCTGCTCGCCGGCACCAAGCTCGCCGCCGGGGCAGGTTTCGACGGAGCCATGGCCAGTTCGGGAAGCAACTTACATCCGGTGTGGGCGCCGGATGGCAAGTCAGTTCTGTTTTCGGCAACGGAGAATCGTAACGAGTCGGCGTTTTCGCCCGTGATGACGCATCTCTATCAAGTGCCGGCGGACGGGGGCGAGCCGCGCAAGCTCACTTCCGGAAAAGTTAGTTACGATTCGGCGACATTTTCGCCCGACGGTAAGTCCCTCTATGCGATTCGCGAGGAGGAAACCGGCAAGGTATACAATTTGGGCCGGCTGGTCCGGTTCGTCTGGCCGCCCTCAGAAGCAATGGAGCCGCGGCTTGTCGCCCCGCAGCTCGATCGCCCCATCGCCAATTTCACCGTTTCCGCCGACAACGCCACCATCTACGCGCTCATTGAGGAACACGGCCGCGTGAAGCCCTATGCGTTTCCGGTATCGGGCGGAGCACCCAGGCTGCTGTCGGATTCGACGAAAGGCAGTTATTCGTCCCTGCGCGCGGCCACCAACGCCTCCGAGCCCATTCTAATCGCGACGTACGAAAGCGCGGTTCAGCCCCCCGAGGTGGTACGGATCGACCGAAAGGTAAATTATCACCGTGCGCTCACCAAGTTCAATGACGACCGTATTCGCGGACTCGACTGGGAGCCGATGCGCGACTTCTGGTTCACCGCGAAGAACGGCCGCCGGATCCACAATCTCCTCGCGCTCCCGCAATCGTTCGACGCGAAAAAGAAGTATCCGCTGGTGGTGTTCATTCACGGCGGCCCGCACAGCATGTCGCAGGACCAGTTTCACTTCCGGTGGAACTATCAGATGCTCACCGCGCCCGGCTACGTTGTGCTGGCCACCAACTATACCGGCTCCACCGGCTACGGCGAAGACTTCGCCCGCGCGATCCAAGGCGACCCCTTGAAAGGACCGGGCGAGGAGATCAACCAAGCCGTGGATGAATCGCTCAAACGTTTTCCATTCATCGACGGCACTCGCATGGCCGCCGGCGGAGCCAGCTACGGGGGGCACCTGGCGAACTGGCTGCAGGCCACCACTACACGCTACCGGTGCCTGTTCAGCCACGCCGGTCTCATCAATCTCGAATCGCAATGGGGCACCAGTGACGCGATCTATCATCGCGAGGTGAACAACGGGGGCCCGGTGTGGGAACAAGGCCCGATCTGGCGCGAGCAGAATCCGATCCGCTACGCGGCCAATTTCAAAACGCCGATTCTACTCACCGCGGGCGAACAGGACTTCCGCGTCCCGCTGAACCAGACGCTCGAGAACTGGAGTGTCCTTCAGCGGCTGCGGATCCCGAGCCGTTTGGTTGTGTTCCCCGACGAGAACCACTGGATTCTGAAAGCGGAGAACAATCGGTTCTTCTTTGAGCAGCTCCACGCGTGGCTGGCGAAATACTTAAAGCCGGATCAGGAAGCGAGCGGAGGGAGCCTGCCATAGCGCGTCCAATCTGATAGGCTGTATCTTCTAGAACCTTCTAAAACCTTCCTATATGAACAGTCTCATCAAACGGTTGCACATCTATTCCGGCCTACTCAGCTTCACTATTCTGCTCGTGTTTGGAATTGTCGGCGTGACGGCAGTGATGCTCCCCGCGCCGCCCCAGCGTAAGCAGCCTGAATTCACAGGGCGCGTACAGCCATTTGCGATCCCGCCAAACGCCACCGATCGGCAGGTGGCGCGGACGATCTGGGAGAAGCTTTCGCCGCCGGTAGCGGGTCCGCCGCCGAACTTCGCACTACGGCGCGATGCGAACTCGAACCTGGTCTTTCAGATGTTCAGCCCCAACGGACCCACTCGCGTTACTGTGCTCGAAAAGGAAGGTCAGATCCGAGTGGAGACGCGGCGAAATCTGTGGTGGCAGTACTTCAACGTGCTCCATGAGACGCACATCCGATCCACAATCCCCGACTTGCGTGTCCGCTTGTGGACTTACTACAACGAGTTCAGCATCTGGACGCTGATCTTTATGTCTGTCTCAGGCGTATGGCTGTGGCTCGCGTCCCGTCCAGGGTGGCGATGGGCACAGATGAGCTTCGCCGCCGGCACCGGGATTTTCGTTCTGCTGTATCTGGGGTTGAGGTAACACCGCTATGTATCGATTGATTCGCAATACTCACTTGCTCATTGGACTGTTTTCGGCGGCGTTCATTTTCATGTACGGAATCAGTTCCGTACAGTTCGCACATCAATGGTTCAACGTTCAGCCGGCCGCCCAGGAGCGG
>JBGSME010001125.1:0-4436 GCA_041740335.1 Bryobacteraceae bacterium
ATTCCCGCTGCAACGCGTCGCGCCGCAGATGGCAGCCGTGATGGGCCTGGCTATGCTGCGCGCTGTGCTGAACAGTGAGCGGCTGGCACTGATCGAGTTGGCGATCCCGACAACCGTGCTGGGCTTGCATGTTCTCGCGGCGCGGCTCGAACGCTTCTGGTGGTTTTCCCCGAAAATACTCGCCGCCGCGCCTTTGGCCGGCGTAACCGCAGTGTTTTCCCTATTTTCCGGACTCGAGTACTTTCGATCCTGGGTTAGCTACTTCGCCGGGAAAAGCGAGAGCTTCCTGGCCTTTGCGACAGCTCGATTCGCCGGCTACTACGTGACGTCGCTCAACAACGGCGCGTTTCTCAACGAGAGACTGGGTCCGCTGGACGCTCCCTTCTTCAGTTTCCCCGTGATGTGGAAGTTTCCGGTGCTAAAGCAACTCACCGAAGACGCCTTCCCGAACTTCATCATGCTTCGCGGAAACGTGAATCTGGACCTCTTCGCGCGGGGCGGTAATCCGGAATTCAACAACGGATGCGGAGTGCTGCTGCCGTTGGTGGACCTGGGATTGGCGGGCGCACTCCTCTTCTGGGCCGCGATGGGCCTGGCGGCGGGAGCCAGCTATGCCAGCTTTCGCCGGATGCGGTTGTCCGGTCTGCTGACCTACCCCATCCTCTTCATCGGCATTGTGGAAGCGCCGCGGGTTATCTACACCACCGAAGGCCGTCTCTTCCCCGCCTGGTGCGCGGTGGCCCTACTGCTGATGTTGAGCAAAGTCCGGGACTGGCGCTACGGCAGAACCTTCGATACCGGAGTTACCCATACGGGAGCCACCCAAACAGGAACTACCCATACAGGAGCTGTCTGGAAGGGCGTATGAGCAAGATATTCGTCAATGGACGTTACGCGTCCCACGCGCGAACCGGCATGCAGTATTACGTGCATGAAGTGTCGGCCCGTCTGCAGGGGCGCATGGAGACGATTATGCCGGCGGCTCCTCTAAAAGGCGCGCGCGGCCACTTGTGGGAACAGTGCGTTCTTCCGGCGAAGAGCCGCGGCGGCCTGCTTTGGAGCCCGAACAACACCGGACCTCTCGCCGCCAAGCGGCACGTCTGCACCATGCACGACATCATTCCGGTGGACCATCCGGAGTGGTTCAGCTCCGGTTTCTCGCAATGGTACGCCTGGCTGCTGCCGAAACTCGCCGCCCGCGTGGAGCACATCATCGCGGTGTCTCAATTCACCAAGGATCGGGTGGTGGAGCGCCTACGGGTGCCGGCGGAGAGAGTCACTGTCGTGCACAACGGCGTGGATGGCCGATTCACGCGGCCGGAAGCGGGGTTGATCGAGCAGGCGAAGCTGGAACTGGGCATTCCCTTCGAGCGATTCATTCTAATGGTTGGGTCGATTGAGCCGCGGAAGAACATCGCGGGCGTGCTCAAAGCCTGGCCGGCGATCTCCCGGCAGGAACCCGATCTGGGCCTTGTGATCAGCGGGGCCAAGGGCTCCGGGCTCGTCTTTGCCGGGGTGGAACTGCCGGACGATATGGAGAATGTCTACCGCACCGGGTACGTGCCGCATGAGCTTTTGCCGGCGCTATACTCCGGCGCGGCGGCGCTGGTGTTTCCCACTCTTTGCGAGGGTTTCGGGTTGCCGCCGCTCGAAGCGATGGCTTGCGGGACACCGGTAATCACATCGATGAACAGCGCGCTGCCGGAAGTGGTGGGGGATGCTGCGATCGGGATTGACCCCCTGGAACCGGAGTCAATCGCCGCCGCCGTGATCCGCGTGGTCCGTTCCGAAGCCTTGCAAATGGACCTTCGGGCGCGCGGTTTGCAGCGGGCGAAGTTGTTTTCCTGGGAGCGATGCGCCGCGGCGACACGACAGGTATTGGAGGCGTACGCATGAGACCGAGCGTTGCATTTGTGATTACCCGCGCCGAGATTGGAGGCGGCCAGAGCCACGTGCTCGATCTGCTCGACGGATTCCGGAATGGGATGGACGTCCATCTCATTACTGGCGAGTATGGTTACCTCACCGAGAAAGCCTCGTCCCTTGGAGCCAGCGTGCATGTGGTGCCCTCGCTGGTGCAGCCAATGGCCCCGCGCCAGGATGTTTCCGCGCTGGCCGGGCTGGTTCGTCTGTTGGGGAAAATCAAGCCGTGCCTGGTCCACGCGCACACGTCGAAGGCCGGTATTCTGGCGCGCGCGGCGGCTGGTTTGCGCCGCGTTCCGAGTGTGTTCACCGCGCACACGTGGTGCTTCGCGGAGGGAACTTCGCGCTTGTGGCATACGGTGGGAACGCCGCTTGAAAGGGGCGCCAGCCGGGTCTGCCGGAAGATCATTACGGTGTCGGAGGCCAATCGCCAACTCGCGATCGGGCGCGGGATCCGTCCGGAGAAGATCCGGACGGTGCATAACGGAATTCCGGATTGTTCTTACCGTGCCCACCCCGGGTCAAATACAGGCCCGGTCAAGATCCTGATGGCGGCCCGGATCGCGCCGCAAAAGGATCACGCGAGCCTGTTGCGCGCGGTGGCCAAACTCAGCCACCCGGTGGAAGTTCTGGTGGCCGGCGATGGTCCGCTGCGGCCGCAAATGGAGGCGATGGCGGCGGAGTTGGGCATCGCGAATTCGGTCCGGTTTTTGGGGGACCGGCGGGACATGCCGGAGCTGCTGGCGCAGTCCCACATCTTTGCGCTTCCCACGCATTGGGAAGGCTTTCCGATTTCAATTTTGGAGGCGATGAGAGCCGGGCTTCCGGTGGTGGCGAGCGACGTAGGCGGAGTGAGCGAGGCGATCTCCGACGGTGTCACCGGGTTCACCACCCGGCCGGGCGACGATCAGGATTTTGCGGACAAGCTGCAGGCGCTGGTGCAATCACCGGACCTGCGCGGAAACTTTGGCCGGGCGGCGCGAAGCCGCTACGAGGAGAACTTTACGAGCGCGATCATGCTTCGACAAACACTAGCGGTTTACCGGGAAGCAGTACCGATGTGGAATTCGCACGCCGATCCGTTCCTGGGGGTTACTCTATGAGCACCGCGGTTGCCAGCCCAAGCCCCAGCCGAAGCCGGCGGACCAACCGGCGGAGCCCCGCAAGAATCGCTTGGCATTGCAGGCCGGCGGCGGTGGTGGCGACTCTGATGGCGGCCGACATGGTGAGTCTGATGGCCGCAGTGGCGGCGAGCGTTTTCGTGAAGATCGCGGTGTCCGGTCCGGTGGATTTGAGTGGCTATCTGAGCCTGTGGCCGGCGATGCCCGTGTTTCTCGCGGTATACACGTCGGTTGGATTGTATTCGGTAATTGCTCTCTCCACGCCGGAGGAGATCCGCCGCGTGAGCATGTCGAGCGCGGTGGTGTTCGTGGTGCTCGCCGCGGTAACCGTATCCCAGCGCGGTGGGCGCGCCAGCGTCACGTGGACGCTGATGCTCGCGGTGATGCTCACCATCGCGCTGATTCCGATGACGCGCAGTCTGGCGCGGCGCTGGTTCGGGCGGCAGAAATGGTGGGGTTACCCGGCAGTGATGTTCGGCTCCGGCGAAGCTTTGCGGAACGCCGTTTCCTCGCTCACACAGAATGCGGGCGGCGGCCTGGTGCCGGTGGCGATTGCCCGGGAAACCCGGGATGAGTTCGAAACCGTGGAGACCCTGCCGACAGTGGCCGATGAGGATCTGCCGCGTCTGGTCCGCGAGAATGGATCTACTTTCTATGCCGTGGTTGCGGTGCCGGGCCTCACCGGAAGCACCGCCATCGACTATATCGAGCGGCGGTGCGCCTATTTTCCGCAAGTGATTCTTTTACCGCCGATGGCGGGGCTCTCCGGTATCGGCGTGGAATCCTGCGACGTAGCGGGGGAACTGGGGCTAGTGGTTTCGAGGCATATTTACGCGAACCACCGCCGGATCACGAAACAAGTGATGGACTTCCTGCTTGCCGCGGCGGCGTTGATCGTCCTGTCGCCGCTGTTCGCCCTGATCGGCCTGGCGGTGTTACTCGAATCCGGTCGCCCGGTGTTTTATGGGCATCGCCGCATCGGCAAGGCCGGGGAGACGTTTCGGGCGTGGAAGTTCCGGTCAATGGTGAACGATGCCGACGCGGCGCTCGAGCGCTATCTCGAGGCGCATCCGGAAGCCCGCCGCGAGTGGGAAGAGAATCACAAGCTGCGCGACGACCCCCGTGTGAGCCGTGTTGGGGACATCCTCCGCAAGACCAGCCTGGATGAACTACCGCAACTCTGGAACGTATTTCGCGGCGAGATGAGCATCGTCGGTCCGCGGCCGGTGGTGACGGGCGAGATTCCCCGGTACGGCGAGCGGATCGATCTCTACTATCGCGTGAAGGGCGGCATCACAGGGTTGTGGCAGGTATCGGGCCGCAATAATACTACGTATGAAGAGCGCGTCGCGCTCGATCTCTACTACATCCGGAACTGGTCAGTATGGCTGG
>JBGSME010001126.1:0-5681 GCA_041740335.1 Bryobacteraceae bacterium
ACGGCCTGGTCGTCCATGGCGGGGAGTGCCTGGAAATCGATTTCGCCGGCCTGGGTGCGGCGGGCGAGGTCCTTGAGGTATTCCGACTTCCGGGCGGACAAGCCGGCGGCGCGCATGCGGGGCAGGCGGAGCTTGAGGATCGAAGCCGGGGTGACGCCGGCGGGACCGCATGCGGACTCGAATCTATCGTAGATGGCGGTGGCGGCTTTGCCGTTCAACTGCTGAAAAACGATGGATCGGGCGAGGGCATCGAAGCGGGCATCCCGATAGGTGATGCGGCAGGGGCCAACGCGGCGGATCAGAGCGGCGAGGACCGGATCGGACTTCTTGAGGTGTGACAGAGCTTTTTGCATAGGGAGAAACTGGCTCACAGTTTGGCGCGTCTCTTGTATCGTATGATTATGCCGCGTTGGACGATACTTTCTGCATTGCTGATAGGCGCCGCTCTGATGGCGGGGGCACAAAAGCCCGCCGAGCAAGAGGAAGCGGTAACGATCAAGGTGGATGTCGACATCGTGAACGTGCTGTGCTCGGTGCGCGAAAAGAAGGGCGCGTTTGTGAAGAATCTGGAGAAGGACGCCTTTCATGTTTTCGAAGATGGCAAGGAGCAGGAGATCCGCTACTTTGCGCGAGAGACGAATCTGCCGATGACGATTGGGCTACTGGTTGACGTGAGCAAGAGCCAGGACACGCTGATCGAAGTGGAGAAGCAGGCGGCGTCGCAATTTTTCAGCAAGGTGCTGAGCAAGAAAGACATGGCGTTTCTGATCAGTTTCGGATCGGAGGCGGAACTGTTGCAGGATCTGACGAACTCGCCGAAGTTGCTGCGGGAGGGGCTGAACGAGCTCCGTTTGAGCACATCGGTGGGCGGTCCACTGCCGGGCGCAACGGGCGCCAAACAGCGCGGAACGATCATGTACGACGCGATCTATCTGGCGGCGAACGAGAAGTTGAAGCGCGAGGTGGGGCGCAAGGTGATGGTGCTGATCACCGACGGGATGGATTACGGGAGCCGGATCTCGCGGGACGATGCGATCGCGGCGGCGCAGAAGGCGGACACGATCATCTACAGCATCTACTACGCGGATTCGCGGGGCTACGGATCGTTCGGGTCAAGCGATGGCGATTTGAAGCGGCTGTCGGAGGAGACGGGGGGGCGGGTATTCCATGTGAGCCGCCGGCAGAGCCTGGACGATATTTTCGCCGAGATCCAGGAAGAGATGCGGAGCCAGTATTCGGTGGGTTATGTGCCCACGAACTCCAACAAGGATGGCGGCTTCCGCAAGGTGGAGATCAAGACGAACGATAAGAACGAGAAGGTCCAGGCGAGGAAGGGTTATTACGCGTTGTAGGCGCGGGTCCTCTTGCTTGCGCGCGCGGCTAAGAATTGGAATTGATTGCGGGCAGCCGCCCGGCGTTAGTACATCAGCTTGAGCCCGAACTGTACGATTCGGGCTTCGTTGTTGACTCCGCCTGCACCCTGCACCGAGCCGGTGATGCGGCCGAAGGTGTTGGGCGCGCGAAGGTTGAGACCGGGGGCGCCGAGGTTCACGTGGTTGAACAGGTTGAATAGCTCACCGCGGAACTGAACGTTGAAGCGTTCCGAGAAGCGGAAGTTCTTCACGGCGGACATGTCGACCTGAACGAGGCCGGGCAGGTGAATGGGCATGCGGGACGCGTTCCCGAATTGACCGAGCGGGGTTTCGATGAAAGCGGCGGTGTTGAACCAGCGCTCGCGGTTACGGTCAGAGATTTTTTCGCTTTGGCCGGGCGCGACGCTGACGCGGGAGTTGACTCCGGTTACGGTGGTGTCGCCCACGCCGGACATGGTGGAGGCGAAGCCGGTCTGGAGGGTGGTGATGGTTCCTGCCTGCCAGCCGCCGAGAACTGTGCGAGCCACGCGATTGGTGGAATCCTTGAGGAAGGGCAGATCGTGGATGGCGGCGATGGAGAGGCGGTGGCGGATGTCGAAAGTGGAGTCCGCCCGTTCGGCGGCGAGGTTGAATATGTCCTGAACGCCGCCGAGGAAGGATCCGCCGCCGACGCTGCTAATATCGGCATTACTCAAGCTGTGGGACCACGTGTAAGCGCCCAGAAGGGAGAGCCCTCGAGCTACGCGGCGTTCGGCCTTGGTTTGGAGGGAGTGGTAAATGGAGCTAGCGATCGGCTTGTAGGTGTTGATTGCCGCGAAGCCGGGGAAGGCGCGGCGGCTGGCGAGCGAGGGGGCGGTGGCGCTGGGTGTGATGGGCGTTCGGGGACGGTTACCGTCGAAGGCCAGAGTCAGGTTGGTACCTTTGGAGCCGACGTAGCCGACGTCTAGATATACGTTGCCGGGCAGTTTCTTCTGGACGGTGAGATTCCATTGCTGGGTGTAGGAACTGCTCTGATTGGGATCCCAGGCGTAGGCGCCAAAGAGTCCGGCACGGGGGTCGCCACCGGCGCGGAAGGCTTCTTCCACCTGAATGGGGCTATTGAAGGTGCCGGAGAAATCGAAGGTTTTCACGATGGGCGGATTCAGGGTGAGCACGGTCCAGGTGTTGGTGATTTCGGGGAAGAAGTACATGCCGTAGCCGCCGCGAACGACGAAATCGGTCAGCCAGGGGGCCTTGTAGGCGAAGCCGATGCGCGGGCCGAAGTCGTTCTTGTCGGCGTAGACAAGGGCGCGGGGGCGGTCGGCGGTGTCGGGGATGTCGCCGAAGCCGTTGAAGATCTGGCGGGACACGGAGAATCCGGGGTCGGCGCCATTCAGGTCGAAGTTCGTGGTCGGGCCGCGTTGTGTCGGCGGCTGGAAGTATTCGTAGCGCAAGCCGAAGTTTACGGTAAGGTTCTGGCTAACTTTCCAGTCATCCTGGAAGTAATACGCTTGCCACCAGTTATTGAGGCGAGTGGCGAAGGGTTCGACGCTAACCTGTGCGCCGGTGGAGAGGCCGAGCAGGAATGCGGCAAAGCCATGTTCGCGGACTGGTGGCGCGCCGGCGGAAGTGGTGCGTCCGTCAAAGGTGAATGATCCGCGGGGGTTGACCGATTCGTCGAAGGTCCAATTGCGGCGGGCGACGACGGCGCCCATCTTCAGGAAGTGGCTTCCTTTGCGGAAGGAAACGTTGTCGGTGACCTGCCAAAGCTGATTCAGGCGGTCGCGAGGGCCGATGCCGCGTGTGGTTGGGAAGTCATAACCGGCGCCGCCGAAGGTGGGGTAGCCGAAATTACGAGGGTCCTTGGAAACGCCGGGGATTCCGATCAGGTTGGCGATGTCGAACTCCGGGACGTCGGTGGTGCCGAAGAATTCGTGTTCGAAGAAGCGGTGCCACCCGAGCCGGACTTCGTTGACGAGCGAAGCTCCAAAGACATGGGTGTCGGTAAGGCTGGCGTTCTGGCCGCGCGCCTGATTGCCGCGAGTGTCGCGGCCGAAGACAGGCACGGAATCGTCGGCCTGGGAATTGAACATGTAACTCCCGTATAAGTTATTGCTATTGGAGAAGCGATGATCGATGCGGGTGACGTACTGATCCTGTGTGATGGGCGCGGCGGCGCGGGGTCCGCGGAAGTTGATGGCGGCTTCGCCGGCGTTGGGCTGAGGAACGAAGGCGAGGAACTTGGAGGCGTAGCCGCGGATGCGGTCCTGCGGAATGCGGTTGCCGGGGAAGGGGAGGCCGGTTTGGGGATCGGTGATGACGGCGGTGGAACTGGAGAAATCGCCGGACCGGTATGCGGCGGGCGGGACGAAAGCGGTGCCGCCGAAACTACCGGCGACCTGACGGCCGGATTCCCAGTTAAAGAATCCGAATGTGCGATCGCGGATGATCGGCGCTCCGAGATTGGCGCCGAACTGGTTGCGGTTGAGGCGCGGGGGCGCGGCGGAACTGGTGAATGGCTGAAAAGGAGCGAGGGCGGCGAAGGCGTCATTGCGATTGAAGGCCCATGCGGTGCCACGGAATTGATTGGTGCCGCCCTTGGTTGTGAGGTTGACCTGGCCGCCGGGGGCGCCGCCGACCTCGGACGAGTAAGTGCTCGTCTGGACCTTGAACTCCTGGATGGCTTCCACCGAGGGAGAGAAACTGAAGCTGTAACTATCGAGATCCATGGCTTCGATCCCGTCGTAGTAGAAGCGGTTTTGGGTGTCGCGCGCGCCGTTGGCGGACATGCCGACGTCCTGGCCGACGGATCCCCGGCGGCGGCGGACGGTGATGGATCCTGGAGTGCCGGGGTTGACGCCCGGGGTGAGCAGCGCGAGTTGGACGAAGGACCGGCCGTTGAGGGGGAGTTCGACGACCTTCTGGCTGTCGATAACGGTACCGACGGTAGCGTCTTCGGTTTGGAGGCCGATGGCGGCGGCCTGCACTTCGACGGTTTCAGTAACCTGGCCGACCTGGAGAGCGACGTCGATACGGGCAACCTGGTCGACGTTGAGGCGGAAGCGGCTGACCTCCGATTTTTGGAATCCGCTTTGTTCGACGGTCAGAGTATAAACGGCGGCGGGCAGGAAGGAGAATTCGTAATTGCCGGCCTCGTTCGTGGTGGTGGAACGAGTGAGATTCGTTTCGGAGTTTTTCGCCGTGACTTGCGCGCCGGAGATGGCAGCGCCTGAGGAGTCAGCTACGGTTCCGACGATTTTGGCTGTGATCGACTGGGCCAGCGCGGGGCAGGGAAGCAGCAGAATCACGGGGACAGCGAGAGAATAAACAATTTCCCGGAGGAAGGATCGAAGCATAGCGGACTCCCTTCAACTATTTTACTTACTTGATTTGACGATACTACAAACGGGGAGTAAGCTTCGTGAAAAGTTTTACAGGGAAGCTATGTTCACGGATGTGAACGGCCGAGTTATAAACTTGTTGTGCCGGACGGGGCCGACGTTTAGTTTAGCAGAATACGGGAAGGGCGCGCATTCAGGATGGGCGTTCAGCATGGGCGATCTTCCGCGGGCGCGATCAATAGGGGACCTTGACGGCCGATTCGGTCCACTCGCGAAACGGGGCCAAGCCCTCGCGCGCGAGGCTGCGCTTTGTAGGGAGGGAGCGCCGATCGGGTGGCAGTGGTACTTGATCGTAGATGAAAGAATCGTCGAAGCCGGCGCGGGCGGCGTCGGTGTGGGAAGCGGCAAAGTAGAGGCGGGAGAGCCGGGCCCAATAGATTGCGCCGAGGCACATGGGGCAGGGTTCGCAGCTTGTGTGGATTTCGCAGCCGGAAAGATCGTGGGTGTTCAGGATTGCGCATGCCCGGCGGATGGCGACGATTTCGGCGTGAGCGGAGGGGTCGTGGGAAGACGTTACGAGATTGACGCCTTCGGCGAGGATGACACCGTCACGGACGATGACGGCTCCGAAGGGTCCGCCGAGGCCGGAGCGGACGTTGTCGACGGCGAGTTGGATGGCGCGGCGGAGGAATGCTCCGCCGCGTCTTCCAGGAGGTTTCACTTGTTGGAATCGAAACGCGCGGCGACCTTGGACCAATCGACGGCGTTCCACCAGGCGGCGAGATATTCGGCGCGGCGGTTCTGATACTTGAGGTAGTAGGCGTGCTCCCAAACGTCGACGCCCATGACGGGGAACTTGCCTTCCATGACGGGGGTGTCCTGATTAGGCGTGGAGGCGATGGAGAGGCCGGAGCCGTCGGCAACGAGCCAGGCCCAGCCGGAACCGAAGCGGCCCATGCCGGCGGCGGCGAACTTTTCCTTGAAGTTA
>JBGSME010001127.1:0-5123 GCA_041740335.1 Bryobacteraceae bacterium
CGACGGCTTCGGTTCCCAGGCGGTGGCGATGCATCGGCAATGGGCCGAACGCGGATCGCCGTTGGATCTCTATTCGAACGACGCCGCCGAGGTCACCGGGTTCCTCGCGTCGCAGTGCGGCGTGACGGTGTCGTTCAAGGCCGGCGCAAACACGGCGATCGGAAGCTCGGCCTACGCCTCGATTCAGGCGCCCAGAATTACTGGAGTCCGGCGGCTGGGTGAGAATTCGGCTATGGTGGCGTTTCAGGTGGGTCCGGTACCGGCGACGCTGCTGGTGGAATCGGCCGCCGGCGGCGCGCGAAAGCAAGTGACTTCGGAGGCGTTGGGAGGATACCGGCTTTATTCCTGGCGCCGCGGCGAGCTCAGCTACACCATGGTTTCGCCAGGAGCGGAAACAGTGGGAGCCGCTTGCCGGCTGTGCCATTCCGAGGCCTAAACCGGCTCGGCTTCTGCGCCTTCGGAAGCCATTTTTCGTGAAGCGCATTTCTTTTCGATCACTGCCATCAGGCGGCGATGGACATCGTCGGGGAGAGGCGTCGGGTCCATTCCCTTGTAGATCTGAATCGTTCTTTTGGTGGTATCGATGACCACCCAGCAATTCGGGCATGAAGTGACATGCTGCTCCAGGTCCCGCCGGATCTCGGGATCGGCCGTCTCGTCGACATAGTCGTTCAGCCAATTTCGAAAGTCGTCACACGACAGCAAAGAAATCATCCCCCTTGCGCTTGAATTGGCGGGTCAGCTTTTCGCGCAACTGCAGGCGGGCTCGCAGCAGACGGCTCTTTACGGCTGGAACCGACAGATCGAGTGCCTCGGCGGTTTCTTCCGTTGAAAGCTCTTCCACATCCCGCAGCAGAAAAACCGTGCGATAGATGGGCGCCAGCGAATCGATCGCTTCATCGAGGATTTCGCGGAGTTCCTTTTGAGAAAATCGCTCCTCCGGGTTCCCTTCCCATACGGCCACCTCCCGAACCACCGTTTCTTCGCCAGTGTCGTGCGGTTCGTCAATCGAGACTTCACGGCTCGTGCGGCGCTTGCGAAGCTTCATGAGAGACTCGTTCACCGCAATGCGCACCAGCCATGTGTAGAACTTCGAATTGCCCACAAACGAATCGAGATGCGTATAGGCCTTCAGGAACGCTTCCTGCAGAACATCTTCGGCGTCTTCCTGATTCTGCGTGATATGGCGCGCGAGCCGAAAGATCTTTCGATCATACTTTCCAACCAGCCGCCCGAAAGCAGCCGCGTCACCCTGGCGCGCCTCTTCCACCTGTTGGGCGTCGGCGTCGAGGATTCCCGGCGGCACGGGATTGATTTGAGTCGGGTTCAAGGCGAAGATACTCGTTCCCATACTAGCGGATCTTCATCGCGTGGATACGGATCACTTACCTTCCAAATGCCGCAGGCACGCTCGCGGATTCAGAGATTCGCGAAAAACGGCTAAAACGTTCGAATTTTGATATTGCGGAACCACGCCACGTCGCCGTGATTCTGCAAGCCGACCGGGGTCTGTGACTTCGGACGGTTCACAAGCCCATCGTGCACGCGCGGCACCCCCTTCCAGCGCTTGTCCACTCCTTCCCGGATTTCCGGCGCGTTGAGTGAGGAATCCACTACCTTCTCCCCGTTCAGCCAATGCTCAATCCGTTCACCGCGTTTCACGATACGAGACTCATTGAATTCCCCCACCGGCTTCGCCATCGGGCGGCTAGGCGGCACCATGCTGTAGAGCGCGCCCGCCTGATACTTGGCGCCCCTCTTGGCGTCGGCGTGGCCGCCGTCGTCGATCACCTGATACTCGAACGCGACAACGTACTCTTCCCCTTGCCCGGTGAGATTGGCGCGATCCGCCACCGGATGGTCAATCTCGTAACCAAGCTGCTCCTCAAACGTTTTGAGCTGGGTGTTGAGCTTGCCCCGGTCAAGCAGGATGCGATCCTGAATCTGGTACTTCACGCCGCTATTGCTGCCTGGGGAAATCTTCCAATCGAACTTTAGTTCGAAATCCCCGAATGTTTCGTTTGTCATCAGATCTTCCCGGATCTTGGGCTTCGAACGCGACTCGATGCAGCCGTCGGCGATCGTCCATGAGTCGGAAGGCGGCGTGCGCTTCCCGGGATCGTCCCAACCTTCGAGAGTCGCACCGTCGAAGAGGAGCTTCCAGCCGGCTGCCTTCTCCTTATCCGTGAGCGTATTCTCCGCAACGGCCTTCGGCTCTTCAACGCTGGAGCATGCTGCGAACGAAAGCAGGACGATGGCGGCAATCGTGGTTTTCATAGGCTTTGACTGGGTTTCAGTATAACAATAGGGAGTGATGCGAATCGTCGCCTTGTTGATGGCCGGAACGCTCGTGGCCGCGGAAATTCCCCGCGCATGGAACTCGAAGGACGTGGCTGAACTCGAAGTTCCCCTGGCCAATCCCCGCTACTCGCCGAACCACATCTCCGAGGATGTGTACTACCGCATGCCGCAGCGCGCGATCTACAAGAGCTACCCGGTGTATCATCCCGATCGCGAACCAACCGGCTACCTCGACTGGTTGAAGCAGCAGGAGCCACAGGTGGAGTTCGACGCCTCCCACCTCGAATCCCAAGCCGACTGGATCCGCGCCGGTGAAATGGTGTTCCAGTCCCCCGCGTCTTTTGGACCCGTATTCTTCGGTGCCGCCGAAGTCCGCAGCCGCGAATTCTATGAGAAGACCGGGACGCCAGTGAGCGCCGGCGGCGTCATGCCTTTCGCTCGATGGGTCGTCCGCAAGAAAGGCGTTGTGGAACTGGGATCGATGGGCTGCGCCACCTGCCACACGCGTGTGATGGATGGCGGCCGCGTTGTGGCCGGCGCGCAAGGAAACAATCCCGGTGACCGGCAAGGCGCATGGATGCTCCGGCGGATGACTGCCGCAATGGGTGAGGCAAAAGTGCTTGAGCAGGCGCGCCGGTTCGCCATGCAGTTCGAAGTCCCGTGGCTGCCGGACGATCCCAATCGCCGCGCCCGCACCATGTCTCTCAGTGAATTGATGGCGGCCGGCGACGCGATTCCGCCCGGAGTGAACGCCCGCGCCCGAACCAGTATGCTGGTTCCGCCGCAAGTGCCCGATCTGATCGGTGTCGCCGAACGCCGATATCTCGACCACACCGGCCTCGTCCGCCAACGCTCGATCGGCGACCTGATGCGCTACACCGCTCTGGTCCAGGACGTGATGGCTCACTCCCGATTCGGCGAACCGGCGCCGGATACTGTTCCCAAGATCGCCTCGCGATTCAGCGACGCCCAGCTTTTCGCGCTCGCGACGTATCTCTATTCGCTCGAGCCGCCGCCCAATCCAAACCGGCTCGATGAATCAGCCGCGCGAGGCAAGAAGGTCTTCGCCCGCGAGCAATGCGCACGGTGCCATCCCGCGCCGCTATACACAAACAACCAACTGGTGGCGGTGAATGGATTCGATCCGTCGCCGGCGGATCGAAAGCGATTCGACGTCATGCGGCGCCGCGTCGGAACCGACCCCCGGTTCGCGCTCGAAAGCAAGAAGGGAACCGGGTACTACAAGGTGCCGTCACTCAAAGGGGTCTGGTATCGCGGACCGTTCGAGCACAACGGATCCGTGGCAACCCTCGAAGACTGGTTCGATCCGGCGCGTCTGCGCGACGGCTACGTACCCACCGGATTCAAGGGGGTTGGTGTCGAGCGTCGGGCGGTGGCGGGGCATGAGTTCGGGCTGAAGTTGGCTCCAAGAGAGACGGCGGATCTGATTGCGTTCCTGCGGACGCTGTAAGACAGACTGGCGCCCAAGTCTACGCGATAACCTTCTGAGCAACAACCCCAGCCACATCCGTCAACCGGAAATCGCGGCCCGAATACTTATAAGTCAACCGCTCATGATTCATCCCAAGTAAATGCAACACCGTCGCATGGAAATCATGAATATGCATCCGGTCCTCGGCCGCATGATACCCGATATCATCGGTCGCGCCGTACACAAAGCCAGCCTTCGTACCCCCGCCGGCCATCCAGATCGAGTAGCCATAGGGATTGTGATCACGCCCGTCGTTGCCCTGGGAAATCGGCGTCCGGCCAAATTCCCCCGCCCAAATCACAAGCGTATCTTTCAGCAATCCACGGGACTTCAAGTCTTTCAATAAACCCGCGATCGGCTTATCTACTTCAGCAGCGTTCTCCGTGTGCTTCTCAAAAAGTTGACCATGCTGATCCCACTTATAGGAATGCGTGCACTGGATGTACCGGACGTTGCGCTCCGCCAATCGCCGCGCCAGCAGACACTGCCAGCCAAACTCGGATGTCTTCGGGTCATTCATGCCATAAAGCTTCTTCGTCGCCTCCGTTTCCTTCGACATGTCGAACGCCTCGGGCGCCTGTGACTGCATTCGAAACGCCAGTTCGTAAGCCTGGATCCGCGCTTCCAGTTCCGGGTCCGCGGTCCGCATCGCCGCGTGGCGCCGGTTCATGTTCTGAATCATGTCGAGCTCAAACCGCTGCTGTTCGTTCGTAAAACCCTTCCGGATTAGATACTCGATCGGCTCCTTCTCGATATCCTTCGCCTTCATCCCCGAGTTACCGATCGCTGTCCCTTGGAACGCGCCCGGCAGAAACGCGCTTGACCAATTCTTCGCCCCCCCGTGCGACAGCGCCGGTTTGATCGTAATGAATCCAGGAAGATCCTGATTCTCCGTGCCCAGCCCGTAGACCACCCACGATCCCATCGCCGGACGGACAAACGTGCTCGACCCGGTGAACGTCTGCAACAACGCCGCACCGTGATCCACGCCTTCGCCCACCATGGACCGGACTACGCACAGATCATCCACGCATTCGCGCACATACGGGAACAGATCGCTCACCGGAATACCGCTCTGCCCACCGTTCTTGAACTGCCACGGCGACTTCATCAACGGTCCCGGCGCTTCATCGGCAAACGCGAGCGGACGCTTAATCGGCAGCGGCTTCCCGTGATCCCGCGTCAGCCGCGGCTTCGGGTCAAAGGTGTCCACCGAAGACGGCCCCCCATGCATGAAGAGAAAGATTACGCGCTTGGCCTTGGGCTCGAAATGCGGTTCCCGCGGCACTAGCGGATTGGCCCCCCCCGCCGCGGCATTCAGCAATCCCTG
>JBGSME010001128.1:0-3034 GCA_041740335.1 Bryobacteraceae bacterium
GCGGCGCGTCTGGGCGCTTTCCCTCGAAGCCTTCCGGCTCGCGCACGGCGGCGGCCCCATCGTCGAGGATCCTGCCGCCGTACAAGTAGGAGGCGTGCGCATTCCGGCCCGCCGCGACGACGCACGCAGCATGCGGATCCACTACCTGCTCACTGAATCGCCTGCCATTCCGTCGATTCCCGAAGTTCCGCTTTCCTGGTTCCGCGAACACCCCGGAGTCCCGAACCCGGCGCTGAAGGGTAAGGCCGTTTTCGTCGGCATCACCGCCGATTCGGCCGCGCAGGACCGGCACATGACGCCCTATTCCTTCGGCCACGCCATGCCCGGCGTCGAGATCCACGCCAACGCCTTTGAGACAATTGCCCGGCGCGACTTCCTCCGCCCGGCTAGCAATCTCGCCGTTCTGGCCGCGTGCCTGCTGCTCACCATCGCCGCCGGAGTCCTGTTCTGGCGCTATTCGGGTTGGAAAGCGTATGGCCCCGCCATCGGGCTCTTGGGAATCGTGCACGTTGCGCCCTACGTCGCGTTTCGAAATGGCTGGGTGTTCCCGTACGCGCCGCCGTTTTCAACCGCGTGGCTTTCGATCGCCGCCGCCGCCACCGCCCAGTACTTCTTCGTGCGCGGAAGTCTCGGCCGCAGCGAAGCCGAGAAGGAACGCTATCAACGCGCCATCCATTTTGTCGCGCACGAAATGCGGACTCCGCTTACCGCCATCCAGGGATCCTCCGAACTGATGGGCCGCTATAAGCTGCCCGAGGAGAAACGCGGCGAGATGGCGCGGATGATCAATGCCGAATCCAAGCGCCTGGCGCGGTTGATCCAAACCTTTCTCGACGTCGAGCGGCTCAGCGCCGGGCAGATGGAATTGAGGCGTGAGCCGTTCGATCTCCGCGACGTCGTGGACGTGTGCCTGAACCGCGTAAAGTCGCTCGCCGACGGCAAGAAGATCACTCTGGTGAACGAGCCGTTGGAAGCAGCGATCGTCCAGGGCGACGAGGAGTTGATGGAGTACGCGGTTTATAATCTGCTCACCAACGCGATCAAATACTCGCCCCCGGGAACGCAGGTTGTGATCGGAGGCGGTATCGCGGGCGCCGCTTGCCGCCTCTCTGTGCGCGATCAGGGAATCGGGATGGACGCGCAGGAAATGAAAGGATTGTTCCGAAAATTTTACCGGACCAAAAAAGCGGAAGCCAGTGGGGAAAAGGGAACCGGAATCGGGCTGTCCCTCGTCCAACAAATTGTGGACCATCATGGCGGAAGTGTGGAAGTCGCGAGTACTCCGGGCGCCGGTTCGTGTTTTACCATAGTGGTGCCGGCTTCCGTTCCACAGCCGGGATCATAGAGGAAAGCAGCCCGCGTCCCAATGATATTGCGAGGCTCACTAAAGTGAATTCGTTACTGGTGGTGGAGGACGACAACTCGGTCCGCAACACGCTGGTTACCTTTCTGGAATTAGAAGGTTACAGCGTGGAGGCGGTGTCGACAACGCGCGAGGCCCTGGAGCGCCTGCTTGCCCGCGATTATCCCATCGTGGTTTCCGACATTTATCTCGACGAGAAAACCGGCTTGGACGTGCTCGAAGCCGCCCGCCGCTCAAATCCGGGTTGCGCCGTCATTCTGATGACCGGCCGCGGCTCCATGGAAACCGTGATGGATGCCACACGCGGCGGCGCGTTCGACTATATCGCCAAACCGTTCGAACTCGACGATCTCCTCGCCACCCTGCGCCGCGCCGAGGCTTCCCTCACCACCTCGCAGGATCTCCTCGATGCCGACGACGAAGATCCGCCGCCCACCGAAATGATCGGCTATTCGGCCGTGATGATCGATCTTTACAAGACCATCGCCAAGGTCGCCGGAACCGACGCCACGGTTCTGCTGGAAGGCGAAACCGGCACAGGAAAAGAGATGGTCGCCCGCATGCTCCACCGCATGAGCGATCGCAGGGATCAGACCTTCCAGCCCGTCGATTGCGTCTCCATCGCCCCGTCCCTGCTCGAAAGCGAGCTGTTCGGCGCTGTGAAGGGCGCTTATACCGGCGCTGACCGGGACCGTCAGGGCATGTTCGAGGCCGCCAACAAAGGTACCGTGTTCCTCGACGAAATCGGCGACATCGACCTCAGCTTTCAACCCAAGCTCCTCCGCTTCCTTCAGGAACGCCAGGTACGGCCCGTCGGCTCCAGCCGCGTTCACAAAGTGGACGTCCGCATCGTCGCCGCCACCCATCGCGACATCGCCAAACTCGTGGAGCAGGAGAAGTTCCGCGAAGATCTCTGGTTCCGCCTCAACGTCGTCCGCATCGAAATCCCTCCGCTCCGCGAACGCTCCGGCGACGTCGAACACCTCGCCCGCTTCTTTCTGAATTTATACAACGGGCGCTACGGCCTTCAAACGCGCATTACCGAAACCGGAATGGCCGAACTCGCCAACTACACATGGCCTGGCAACGTCCGCCAGTTGCAGCACATCATCGAACGGCTCACCATCCTCGCTCCAGCGTCACGCATCGATGCGCACGAAGTCCGCAATGCCATCGAGGCCACCGAACCGCGCGATCATGCCTCCGAAACCCTGGCCGACGCGGAGACCGATCAGATTCGCCGCGTGCTCGCCGCGACGAGCGGGAACAAGAGCCGGGCGGCGCGTATTCTCGGCATCGAACGTAAGACGCTGTACCGGAAGCTGGAACGGATGGGCCTGGCCTGAAGCCCCGCCTCAAGGGTCATTCGCATCTGTTCGCCGGTCTCTTCCATCGCCTGAACGTCGTCGCCTCCCCGAACTCCGCCGTTGAGAGAACGTAAGGAGGGCATTTCCATGAACCGATGGCGAGGGAAGCAACGATTCGCAAGTTCATGATGAGATCGCTCGGTTGCTACTTCAGACTGATGGTCCAGAACTGCATGTCCTCAGGGAATCCCCGCTCGAAGCCGAATCTGGACGTGAACACCAGCTCTTGTGTGTTGTAACTCTTGAACATCGGCAGTTCTTCAGCGGGGATACCGCCACGCAGAAAGTAGCCAAAGGCCACCGA